>JBDRQG010000124.1:0-10950 GCA_043826475.1 bacterium | reverse complement strand
CCAATCTTCTTGAAATAACATCGCCCGAAGATGGCGAGGATCTTGATTTTAATCTCCCTATAATGGGTTCGGCTTACGGCCCGGATTATGACTCCATTGTGGTTTCATATGGTACACTTTTGGAGCCAGACACCTGGTTGATGTCATCAACAGGAGAGTTTTTTGATTCTTTAATATTTGACTGGTCGATTTCCGGGGCTGATACTGGATATTTTTTAATTAAAGTAGAAGGGTATTTTTCTTCCGGGATAATCAGTGACTCGACTATTGTTCATGTATCATCAACATTTTGTAATGGCTGGCCCATTGATTTGAGTGGATACGGAGGGATGACAGCGGTATGTAGTGATTTGAATAATGATGGGGTGATGGAAGTCATTGCCACTACAGCCAACGGACTTCTGGTTTTCAGAGGGGATAACGGTCAGTTGGTCGATGGATTTCCGGTTTATATCGGTTTTGATATGCGATGTGTCCCAGCCATTTATGATGTGGATGGCAATGGTTTTAAAGATATTATCTGTACGAATGAAAATGGTATTCATGTTATAAACTATGATGGTACTAATACTATAAGTGATGCTCTATTGGAATGCTACACCGGGAGAATCGCTTATGAATATGTTTTCCCCAATCCTGTAATTGCCAGATTAAGGCTTGAATCAGAACCGGGAGCGGTTCCGGATTCAGCTATACTGATTTTAAACAAGACCGGTGAAATTCTGGCCTATCGTTTTAATGGCTTTTCTTATTTCTTCGGGTTGGAAGGACTATTTGCGCAAGTTACAGATCGTCTCTCATACTCATATGGACTGGCAGGGGGAACTTCTCCATTTGTAACAGCTGCAAATCTAAACGGGGATAACCTGTTTGAAGTAGTGGCCGGATACACCGCTCCTTTTCCATATACAGGTTTAAGCATATTTAACGGATCAAATGGTGAACCGGCTTTTGATCTTGAAGATCCAACCGTTTTGCATATAGGTGATGTTCACGGGACAACATTAGCTGACCTTGATCTGGATGGGTATCCTGAAATAATTACCCTGGGAAATACTTCCGAAGGAACCCACATCTGGGTCAAAACTCAGGGGACAGAAGATTATCCCGGATGGCCGGTTGCTATGCCGGCGGTTTCAACCTGGATAGGTTCATACCCGATTGCGGCTGATCTTGATCTTGACGGTATTCCGGAAATATTATGCACCTTTTTTGAATATGATATAGCCTCACTCTATATTTTTAAAGCAGATGGTACTCCGTATATTTCCCGCGAGGGGAGACCTAACGGTGAAGCTTATTCTGCCCCTCTTGCTTTTGGTACGCCGGGTGTGGCAAACTTGTTGGGGGATGATTTCCCTGAAATAATTATCCGTTCCGGTTTTATTTTTCCAGGTACCGGGCCGGAGCAAATTCATATTCTTGATTATCATGCCAACCCCGTTCCGGGGTGGCCGATCAATACTCCAGCTCGTCCTTATCAGGTTTACTCCTCGCGTTTTGCCCCTCTTGTTGACGATATCGATAATGATGGACTGGTGGAATTGGTTATGTACAGTGATGCCGCCGAGTTGCTGGCCTGGGATTTTGAGGCATCGGTTGACGAGGGGAGAAATACATTCCGTTTTCTTGCGGATAATTATAATAGCGGGATAACCAAGACATACCAGTTCCCGACTGAAATAGAAGACGATAAAACTGATATTTTGCCTAATACTGTTACTCTACAGCAAAATTACCCCAATCCCTTTAATCCCGATACAAAGATAAGTTTTTCAATTCCCGCCAAACGAGAAGTGAAGCTTATTGTTTACAATATTCTGGGGCAGGAAGTAACTACATTGGCTGACGGGGAGTTTACGGCCGGGTACCACGAGGTGGAGTTTGATGGTTCCGATTATGCTTCAGGAGTATATCTTTATCGTCTCCAGACCGGAGAGACTTCTATCACTCGTAAAATGCAATTTGTAAAATGATGAACCGCCGATTTTTTATTTTAATTACTTTTATAATTTTTCTTACCAGTGAGAAAAATGTCCATTCTACAGAACCGGAAATACCCGATAGCCCGGATAATACTTTCCTCTGGAATGAAATTAATGCCCTGACTGTTATAAACGGTAAATATACAATTGGGATAGCAGATGATGCTATCGTTGTTTGTAAATATGTCAGTTCCAAAAAGGCTTTTGACGTTGTCAATGTTATTGCGGTCAATCATTCGTTAATAAAACAAAAAAGCATGGACAGTATCTATGTTGTTCAGACTGCTGATTTCAAGCTTCTTGTTTATAGTCTGCAAAATCTGCCGGAGATGGAACTAATGTGGACGCTTGATCCGGGAATTCCTTTTGCGGATTATGCTATCAATCGCAAGAGTTTGTTTTTGACTTCCTGGTTTGACGGCCTCTGGCGATATGTTCTGGACGGATATGGGAATGCTTCTTTTGCCGATTCCAGCATGGTTGGCGTTTTGTGTACGCAGCTGCAGATTGAAAATGACACCCTGTATATGCTGGATAATTACAATGGTATTTTAAGATACAAGCTTGGCATAAGCGGACCGCCAGATTTTATTGATTATCTTTATGTCCTCAGGGAATGCAATTCTTTTATCAGAGATGAAGAAAACTTCATATTATTGCAAAAATCAAAAACAGCTCTAATTGGAAATTTCGGTTTATACGGTTCAGGGATTATTGATTCGATCGTAGGCGTCGATTATCCCCGTAAAGTGATAATTACGCCGAATGATTATGTTTTTTGGAGTGATCGTTATATCCATCTTGTTGACAGGATTAATCCGGAAGTAGAATCATTCACGGAAATTTTTCTTAGTAAAATTGATGGCGATATTTTAATCAATGATGACAGCTATCAACTTTTACTGCCCAATGTCTCCGGCGGTTTTACGATTTACCCTCTTGATAATATTGAAATGAGTATTCAGGGCTTAAACCGGCCGGGGCCGATTAATTCGCTGGTTTTCCATGAGGGGAAATTGTTCACCGGAGGAGAAACAAATCCTCTGGATGTATTTGATTTTAATGATAATTATGATCCGGATTTGTCTTATACCATATATGATGATTTGAAAAATATCGGAACGATTAAAAATAACGGTGACACTCTTATCGTTTATTACTCTGACATTAACCGGGTGGCTTTTATTAAAAATAGTCTTGATCCTGATTCCTTCTATGTTGATCGCTCTTTTAGTTTTCATGATTCTCTTGCAAATGATTTTTTATATGTTCGAAATTCGGGTGATACCCTTCAGACAATTATATCTTTAAGCCGTACTTCCGCCCAGCCATATATCTTGACTGATTCCGGCAAATTTGAATCTTATCCTCGATGGAATTTTACCGGAAATATAATATCGGCCTGTTATCATGACTCATTATTTTTTGTCTCAACATCAAAAAAACAGTTATGGACTTACCTGATCGATGAAAATTACAATAAAATATTTTTATCGGTTTTTGATTTATCAGGCTTAGCGCGAAAACTTTTTTGGAACAACAGGCATTTGTTAGTCTCGGTAGGAACTGAACTACTCGCTTATAACTTTACCAATCCAGCAGCTCCTTATATAGATTCAAGAATCAGTCTCCCTCTGACTGTGGTAGAAATTGCTTATGCCAATGATGCCTTATATGCTATCGGACCGGAAGGGATTGCTGTTTTTAATATTGAAAACGAGTTCCCCGAATTGCTGGCCTTCGGCGGAGATGGGGGGAGTATGATTGCTGTATGGGGTGATATCCTGGCAGCTTCTGACGGGGGTTCAATCAAGACTTACCAAATAGTCGGAAGCAACGATCCTGTTATTATTCCATCCGGAATTGTCCTGAGCCAGAATTACCCCAATCCTTTCAATAACGGGACAACCATTCAATACAGCCTTTCCTATGATGCCCATGTAAAAATTGCAATTTACAATGTTCTTGGCCGCCAAGTCAAAGTATTGGTTGATGAATTTAAAACCCGAAATAATTATGAAATATTCTGGGATGGCACTAATAAAAATAATCAGAAAGTTGCTTCGGGTGTTTATTTATACAGGATGCAGGTGGGTGATGATACCGAACTGCGCAAAATGGTTTTTGTCAAATAACTACTTCTTCTTTTTTTCCAATTCACGCAAATCGACATCATAAAAATTTCCCGATCTCTCGGCGGATGTATCGCTTTGCAAAAGAACAGGGTTGGTAAAACCATTCGGATTATTGGTGATAGTGCTGACATATCCATAGCTGGAAGGGAAATAGGCGGCTGTCAAAATGTGATCCCAGGTCTGGGCCAGAGCCGGAAGTGAATTCTCGGCTTTTCCTTCAAGATGGAAAGTATATGTACCGGTAGTATCTCCGTAAAATATTCGTGTCACGAATATTGGAAAATAATTAATGCCGGTATTTACATAACCGCTGAGTCCGGCCTGGGCATAATATGGAAAAAGAGTCGGGCCGCCTTCTTCGTCATCGATTTGGACACGGGCACTATTTGCACCGGTGGTGCCGCTCAACAGAAGATAACATTTTCCATAAAGCATTATAAATCCCGGAGCCGGAATGGTAATATTGAGAGTAACCAGATCAATCATGGAACTGGTTGAAAGTTCTATCAGACTATTACTATTTCTGGAGGCCACGCCGGGTTCGTCCATGATTTCTTCTGAATTTATCGAGGCTTCCGGAAGGACAACCGATGAGTCATCGTCTCTACCGCTGTTAAAGGTTATTAATGGTTTTCCGGTTGTATCAAAAAGCTGAAAAATTGCTCCGATTCCAGTTGATGTTTGCGCCAATACCAAACCGGTATCGTTGGTAATTTTTAGATTTGAAGCAACTATCGCCGATGGGACTGTTGCTAACCGTGATGGCGGTGTGACGCTTTCACCATTGACAGTTACTTTCAGATAGAGAGAATCGTATTCAACAAATAATGAGGAGGGGAGATTTGTTACCGAGCCTAAATAATGATTAAACAGCCCATCGCCGGTTGACACAACGGCTGTCTCCGACCAAACGCTATGTGTTCCTGATATATCAGAAGTGATCGTAAAAGTAACAGTGTAATTATTGTCAGGTACTGGCAGACCGTCGGCATTGGTCAGCTTTCCCTGATAGGAAATTAGATTAGTACCGGAGGCATTTGTAAGGCATAAGAATAATATGAGCAATGATAAATGTATTATTTTAATAATATTCAAAATCACTCCTGATCAGGGAATTATTATTATTTCTTTTATAATAATCGCTAAAATTCATTAACAGAACAAGTTGATTTTTTAAATCAATGACCGTCTGTTTTAGCAGGCGGTCATTATATTACAACAATTTATCAGCTAATAAAGTTCTATTTGGTAAATATCATCTTCTTTGATAATGTCTCTCTGCCTGCTGTCAGACGATAAAGATACAAGCCTGATGAAACAATATTACCGTCATTATTGGTACCGTCCCAGCTTACGTTGTAAAAACCTTCGTTGAGTCGATCGCTTACCAAGGTAATTACTTTCTGGCCTATGATGTTATAAACAGCCAACTCGACATACGAAGTTCTCGGTATGGTAAAACTGATAACGGTACTTGGGTTAAATGGATTAGGATAATTCTGGGAGAGATTAAATTTATCAGGCACCAGCTCAGCCTCGCTATATAAGCGAGCCAACTGAACCAGATCACTGTTCTCGGACCAGGTAATATCCGGGTAGACTCTTTCGCTGTTGATTTGAATTTCAACTTTATCACCAGTTTTAGGATAGTTTGCTGTGATTTGATTATCCTGAGCATAGCCATAGACAGGCGTGAATTTCAAAATACCATCGGTGTAAATACCTTCTCCGCATAGAGTACCGTCGGAACCATAAGTTTTGATTATAGAATTATCAGAAATTGTCTGGCCGTCTATTCTAATATCAGAACCATATATAGATATCCATTTATTGGTTGGAGTAATTTTGATATCAGCGAAGACTTCATTTTGCTCCCCTTTACCAGCCAATACTGGGTAATTCCAGCCTGGATAAGACATGGGGCTATCGGTTGTGCTCTTGACCCAGTAACCAAGACCGGGACCCATTTCTATTAGAGTATTGGAGATATCGTATGGGATATGAATTTGATAATTATTATTCCAGCCTAATACCACATCGGTCATGGAATAAATGCTGCTCAGAGCATCCTCTACAGGCAGATATTCATTGGGCCAGTAGCTGATCAGGTTCCAGCCTTTATTGATAGAGATATAATCATTCAGTTCGATTTTCTCTCCGCAGATTTCAAGTTCAAAGGGGCATTCCATCCAAAACCAGTAGCCGTGATAATAATCAACATCTTTCAGAGTGGAATACTGTGGCAATGACGGGTCATAAGTTAACGCACCACGATCAAAACCAAGGATAAGACCAACACAGTCGCCTAATGCTGTTCCGGTGCTATCCTGCAGCATGAGAAATGATTCCATATCAGAAGCATATTTAAAATTCCACGAAATCAGATTCCAGCCTTGCTGCAGATTTAATTTCTGGCAGGAGTAAAAGTTACAGAGTTCAAATGATGCACCGTTTGCAGTCCAGAAAATATCGGGGTCAGTAAATACTTCTTCATCATTGATAGTGAAGCTGATCAGATTTCCCGGTTCTGCCCCTTCATCGATATCAGAGCTGAATTCATCATCGCGATAGATGGGCATAAAGCCAAAGGCGGTATCGGTGATAGTATACATCCCGCATAAAACACCGTCAGGGTCGTAGGCCTTTATATTATCACCCGGTACAAGGGGTTCATTATTTAATGTTGGGTTGTAGCAATAGACATTGATCCATTCGTAGGTCGGTTTGACAGTATCGCCTTCACAATCAGAGACAACCAACCAAATCGAATTGGAATCGCAGGTGTCAGAATCGCAGGCGCTGAAATGAAGCGGGTATGAACCAGCAGGACCGGCGTTGGTCCAGATAAATTTACCACTGCCATTCATATTGTCAGTAAATGTTGCTCCCGATGGCAGGTCGCCAGGTAAAACAGATAATGTGACTAAACTGTCATTACCATCAGGATCAGTTCCATAAACATCAAAAGTAATTGTATTGCTGACGCAGGCATAAATCGGACTTTCAGGCAAAGTCAAAATTGGAGATATATTTCCACCTGATCCGACATTCACCTGATGCGGGAAATCGGCATCGCCATCATAACTGGCGACTCCGTAGTTATCTACCGCCCGAATAAAATATTCAAAACCAAATTCATAGCTGTAAAAAGCCGGAATAATCTGGTAGTAAGTTGTCAGGGTTGATTCTTCCATGATAGCTTTGGTATAAATAAGATCACCAAAGCGGCGGTAGTAAAGTTCAACAAAATCAACATTGATTGTTGTATCGAATACATCAACCACAACAAAAGTAGAGACATTAATCGGATGAGGTGTCGGAATCGGATCATGAGTAATAACCGGAGCTTCGTTGGGTGAGACTGCTATCTGGTAGGGGAGCAATGAGGGATCAGCCGATGGCGCTGAACCGGTAGTGATCCCATCGGTAGCGGTTACATAATAATCGACCCCGGGCCAAGAGACAAACCCGGAAGAAATAATACCCCGCCACAGACTGTCAGAGACATTAATCATTGGAACAGAATTATAAACCGGATTGTCTGTTATCCTGAAATTGAGAGTCGCACTGACCGGGAAGGGGATAATATCATCAGTAATGTAAACGTCAATAGTCAGTTCAACTCCGGGTGGCTGTGGAGAATTCTCAAGTGCTCTGGTGTAATCTGTCACCATAACTCTTGGGGTGCTGCAGGGCATATAAGAAGCGCTATCCTGAGCGGTTTCACCAAAATCATCGGCAATCAGGATTACATCTCTTTCCACTCCGTCACATTCAGAATTTTTGGTATGATAACGGACAACATACTGCGATGCCAGGCTTCCAACAAGATTATCGATTATCCCGCGGAAATCCTCAAGTATCCAGTACCATTCCCCGCCGGTGGCCTCGGTTAGACTATTTTGTGCTCCGTAATACTGGTAATCATAACAGGTTCCCATATAACAGAAGGGTTCGTAAATATGATCTGTCCCCAAATCCGGTCCCACTGTATAACATGTAACTCCATTGGCATTTAAAAGATCAACTATAGTCTGTTGTGTATGGCTGGTAAATTGACCGCTGTATGAACATTCGGAACAGAGACTGTCATCAAAGTAATGAGCCGGGGCATCGGTAATCAAAATAAATACTTTTTGCGCACCCGGCCGGAAATTCATAGTTGTGGCTGCTTCCAAAGCTCCGAAGGCATTTTCAGGGCCATCATCCCCACCAAATGCATTCAGACTGTTTACCCAGTTTCTGAAGACATAAAGAGATTCCGCCGGAAGGAGGTTGCCGGAGTTATACATGTAAACATTGTCATCAAAAGTGACCAGGCCGATCCTGAAATCAGTACCAACAGACACCAGGCTATCGGCAAAAAGCTGAATATTGGTTTGAAGAGCAGTGATCTCTTCGCCCATACTGCCGGTAATATCAAAGACAAAAACTATATCGGTTGCAACCAGATTGGTACCAGCGGGGGGGAAGACTTCAAATAATGAGTCCTGAAGAATACCATTTTCATATACAGTAAAGTTGTTTTCATCAAGATCAAACAGACCTTTTCCGGCGCTGTCAACCAGTGCGGTAAGATAGATAAAAGGGAATTCATCGGCTGTAAGCGAGGTGATATCGAGTCCCAGATTTATACCTGAGGTGCTTTTATCAGTATTGACAGTAAATTGGGTAATATCCGACAGGGAGATAATACTGCCGCTTGGATCTAATTCTCTGACAAGGAATTCATAGGTATTATCCTTTTTAGGGAGAGTCATTTTTGCCCAGGTATTATTTGTCGTTAATAATGTCGACCATCTTGATGTCCCCAATACTCGGTATCTTACTTGAAAACTGGAGCTTGTATCAAAGGGTGAAACAAAAGCGTTGTTGCCGTGGTCGTTTAACCAGGAAATAAAGAAATTGCTGTGGTATTGGGATACTTTTAGCTGGGTTGGAAATTCACCGGATAAAACCGAGGCATTAAATACCAGCATACATATTAAGATTGAAGCAGTTATAATTAAACTAAAGGACCTTATCGATTTGTTCAGCATATTTTCTCCCAATGCTCATTTATGTTATAATAATCCACTACCCGGATTCCGTGATTAAAATGAAACCGGATTTATAATAACAAATTTATTAATTTTAGTCATATCCTAAGTAAAATGTAAGTACTTATAATTGCAGCTTCAATATCGCTAAAATACCTGTAAAATCAATATATTTTTGTACTTAATTGGCTTTTATCGGGGTAAAATTGAGGAAAGTTTGGTATCTATTTTGCGTATTATATTTGTCCATTGGAATTTTTCAACAATTTGAGTAGCTTTGCCGATCACTTCAACCCACAGGCTGGGCTTATTTATTAGAATATTATTCATTTGAACTAATTTATCAGCAAGGCTCTCAGCCGAACCATCATAGAAGAAATCATCATTATTTTGGCTACCAAGCAGTTCCGGGTAGGAGAGTTTATTTGGAAGCAGCGGGAAGGCTCCGGCAGTGATTGCTTCGATTATGCTTATTCCAAAAAACTCATGGTTGGCGGTAGAAACCACCACATCGGCCTTTTGAAGGACATGGATATATTCCTTTCTGGTTTTTTGATAACCCCAATGAATGATCTTATCCCCAAATTCTGCTTTTGCCTTTTCAAAGATACCGGGCATGTCTGTAAATTGTGAACCGATAACTGATAGTCTGAAATCGATTTCTTTTTCTTTTAATATTCTGATTGCATTGAAAAATGTCTCAGGGTTTTTATCGTATTCCCATCTCGCCGCCCAGAGAATTCTGATTGGTCCCGGAAGACGAGTCTCATTTTTAGAAATATAATCGATACCGGGGTATACAACTGATGATTTGTTTTTGATCTCTTCAATTTTTTCTACGTGCTGATAATCGGGCATTCGTTTCAGGAATTGCTCCAAGGCACCCAAATATGATGCCCGGTGAAATTCTGAGTTGAACCAGATTTCGGTTGCCGAGAGACAGGTGGTGAAATTTATCATAGCCAGATGGAGGTCACGTTCATCGGGGTTCTGCACCGGATAGGTGAGTTGGTTTTCATGGAAGTAGGCCACCGAAGGCAGATCTTTGACAGGGTTGTTTACCAGCCCTTTGAATTCCGCGAGATTGAGCATATCGGAGCAGAAGATAAGATCCCAGTTTAGTTGGGGCACACGGGGGCGTGTGCCGCCCACAGGATTTTGTGGCTGGCCGACGCCCTCGTCTGCTGCAAGCCTTGCTTGTTTTTGTGGCTGGCAGATGTCCACATCTGCTGCAGGCTTCACCTGTTGTGCAAACGTGATAGCTGAATGACGCATGCGCCATTTCCATTTGTAGTCGGGTAGGCCTAATATTGTCCAGTCGTGAGAGCTGTATTTTTTCAGTCCATCAAGAAAGGCTTTATGGCTCCCGCCATAGTATGGCTCTAATGCTAAGATTTTCATGAAGGAAGTTTAGCCACAATATGGCTTTCAGGCAAGTGTGAAAAAATGTAGCTGATCAGGTAGGGGCACAGCATGCTGTGCCCCTACAAAAACAAAAATATTTATTTTATCCTAACACTCTGGTGGAGGAGGACCACTTTTGAAGAGGTAGTTAACCAGATAAACAAGATCATTAACAAGTAGTAGTAGGTCAGTTTCGACCTACCAAATCATATTGTTATATTGCTTTCATCGACAATGCGATGCGCTTGCGCTCAATGTCAATCGAAAGGACTTTGACTTTTACTTTCTGTCCCGTTTTAACAATATCAGTCGGGTTCTTAATAAATTTGTCAGCCAGTTCGCTGATATGCACCAGGCCGTCCTGATGAACACCAATGTCAACAAAGG
>JBDRQG010000123.1:0-3704 GCA_043826475.1 bacterium | reverse complement strand
TGTCAAAGCTTACAGGAGTCTGTGAGGGGAGGCCATAAATAAGGTCAAAGTTAATCCCCTTATAATTTACTTCTCTGGCAGTCGATAACAACTCCTGAACGCATTCAATTGATTGTTTGCGGCCAATTTCGTTTTGAACCTCAGGGTCAAAATCCTGCACCCCAAAAGAGACACGATTAAAACCCATCCCTCTTAGCAGGCGAATGTCTTCAGATGATGTAGTTCGCGGATCAACTTCAATAGATATCTCGCAGTCTTTTGTAAACTCAAATACCGCGTCAAATTGTTTAACAATTTTCTGTAAGCCATCGATACCAATATAAGTTGGTGTCCCACCTCCGAAATGAAATTGATTAACCCGGCGTCGTTTCCCTAATAATTTTGAAACATTAGTTAATTCATTATCCATGTATCCAAGATACCGTGTGACTTTATCCTGCTGTTTAGTGATGCAAGTATTGCAGCCGCAGTAATAACAGCGGGTATGACAGAAAGGGATGTGGCAGTAAATCGCAAAAGGTGCATCTTTTTTCTCGGAAGCTATTTTTAGAGCCTTCTGATAAGTACCGGCTGTGACTTTGTCACTCCAGACAGGTGCGGTAGGGTAGCTGGTATAGCGTGGCCCGGGACGATCATATTTTTGCAGGAGTTCAACTGTTACGGAATTATTATTTGAATTATCAACCATGAATTAACTCCGGTAATTATGAATAGTCTCTACAAATGCTTCTACAGATTCGATAGGAGTTTCAGGTTGAATACCATGACCTAAATTAACAATCAATCGATTATGATCTTTTACACTATCCAGCATCTTGATTGTAGCTTCACGAACTTTTTCAGGTCTGGCAAACAGCATTGCCGGGTCGAGATTTCCCTGTATGGCATGGTTTGGTAAACTGTCCATAGCTTTTCTTAAAGGAAGGCGATAATCAACTCCTATTACTTCGCAGGGAATATCACATACCTGATCAAGATAAGGAGCAATATTATTTACAAACAGAATACGGGGAACATTTGTATCTTTTATATTCTCAAAAATTCTTGTAACTGGCTCGGCAACAAAACGGGCAAACATATCCGGTGATAAAACACCGCTCCAGCTTCCGAATACCTGTACAGCTTCTGCCCCGGCATTAATCTGGGCTCGAAGATAACGGCTGAGGCATTTTGTCAATAAGTCTATTAGCGCTGTGGCGGCTTCCGATTGTTCGTGTAAGAAACGGCGCGGCTTGGCGAAATCCTTGCTTCCCCCACCTTCAATTAAATAACAGGCAAGGGTAAAAGGAGCACCACAAAAGCCAATCAGAGGAGTATTTGGTAATTTATTTTTAATTGCACGAATACCATCCAAAACAAAATCAAGTTCCTTTTCCGGGTCGATTTCCCTCAGAGATTTGACGTCATCGAGATTTTTGATTGGATTACTGATTTTGGGACCGCCATCGGGAAATGAAACTTCGGCCCCCATCGGTTCGAGCATAGTCAGGATATCAGAAAACAAGATTGCGGCATCAAGTCCAAATTTTTCAACCGGTTGTCTTACAACTTCAGCAATTATTTCCGGACTATGACATAATTCCTGAAAACTTACACGGGAGCGTACCTCCCGGTACTCAGGTAAATAGCGTCCCGCCTGACGCATAATCCAGACCGGCAGACGACCTTTGTTTTGGCTATAGCAGGCATCAAGAAATGTCGAGGAAGTTATGCCCACGCATGCGCCTCCTGAGCGATTATTTCGCCCATAATATCAGCGGCATTATCAAGCTCTTCGTCAGAATGAGCAGCAGAGATAAAACAAACTTCGTAGCCTGAGGGGGGAAGATATATTCCTTTTTGAAGTATTTTTTCATGAGTCCGGTTAAAATGAGATATTCCATCCGAATCAATTTCAGAAGCAGCCAGGGGAATATCGCGCTGGAAAACGATCCAGAAAATTGAAGCAACCCCGGCAATGCTGACAGCGCATCCCTGAAGATGGTTCATCAGGCGCGTTACAAAGCGTCGATTTTGTTTTTCAAGCTGATTGTGGATATTTCCATCTGACAATTTTCTAAGAGTCGTTAACCCTGCTCTCATTGCCACCGGATTGCCTGATAGAGTTCCCGCTTGATAAACAGGGCCAAGTGGGGAGAGGATATTCATGATATCAACCCTGCCTCCAAAGGCGCCGACCGGCATCCCACCACCGATTATTTTACCATAGGTTACCAGATCCGGTACAATGCCGTAGTAAGCTGCAGCTCCGGCCATGCCAATTCTAAAACCGGTAATAACTTCATCAAAAATCAACAAGGCGCCATGCTTTTCGGTTATTGCCCGGAGGGATCGGATATATTCGTGGCGCTGTACCAGCAAGCCGTTATTGGCCGGGATTCCTTCGATAATTACAGCGGCTACTTTATCGCCATGCTGGTTAAAAAAATTTGTTAGAGCTTTTGTATCATTCAGAGGAAGAACAGCAGTATCAGCGGTCATATTTTTAGGAACGCCGGCAGATGAGGGTTGTCCAAATGTTGCCAATCCTGATCCGGCTGAGACCAGCAAATGATCAGAATGCCCATGATAACAGCCATCAAATTTTACAATCAAATCCCGACCGGTAAAACCTCTTGCTACTCTAATAGCCGACATGACTGCTTCGGTTCCGGAGGAGACAAAACGGATTTTATCAACATGCTCTATATGTCGAACAATAAACTCAGCCAGTTCATATTCAATTTCTGTAGAAGCCCCAAAGGTAATGCCTTTATAAAGCTGCTCTCTGATAGCATTCATAACATCCGGATCACAATGGCCCAGAATAAGAGGACCCCAGGAACTGCAGAAATCGAGATAACGGTTATTATCGACATCAATCAAATGAGAGCCTTCACCACGCTCAATGATACGGGGAATACCCCCAACCGAACGAAAGGCTCTGACGGGAGAGTTGACACCACCCGGTATGACCTGTTGAGCAAGTTCAAAGATTTCCTGTGATCGATCCGTTTTACCCATTAGTCCATCCTTGTTTCAAAATATCACGCAGGTGGTATGTTAGTATCACCGAAGCTCCGGCCCGTCTAATCGCTGTCAAATTCTCAAGTACCAATTTACCTTCATCTGCCAGTCCGGCTTTTACCAATAATTTTACAGCCGCATACTCTCCTGAAACGTTATATGCTGCTACCGGTACAATAGCGTTGGCCGCGAAATCAGCGATGATATCCAAATACGCAAGAGCCGGTTTTACCATAACAATATCAGCCCCTTCTTGTTCATCTAATTTTAACTCTCTAAGAGCTTCTTTTCGATTTCTGAAATCCATCTGGTATCCGGTGCGATCCCCTTTACCGGGAGCCGATTTGGCAGCTTCACGGAAGGGGCCATAATATGACGAGGCGTATTTGGCGCTATAGGCCATTATTATCGTATTAGTAAAGCCATTTGTTTCTAATTTCTCTCTGATAGCACCCACGCGTCCATCCATCATATCAGACGGGGCAACGCAATCACAGCCAACCTGGGTCAATTTCAGAGCTATTTCAGAAAGGACTGCAACCGATTTGTCATTATCGATTTCTCCATTGATAGTCACGCCGCAGTGGCCGGTATCGGTATAAGCACACAGGCAGACATCGGCACTAACAAAAAGATCAGCACCAAATTTCTTTTTGATCTCTTTAATGGCTCTGATAACCGGATTAGTATTATTGTAT
>JBDRQG010000122.1:0-3538 GCA_043826475.1 bacterium | reverse complement strand
GAACGACTAACTACTACATTTTTTGAGGTATCGGGATTCAAGGCTTGGGTTTGGCGCTTCCGCATCCGCGGGGGCGTCACCTGAGTGTTTGTTTCTGATACCTGGGCTGTAGTAGGCCCGTCGTTCGGGACTGACCTTGGTGTTGACGTTCCCGCCTTTGTTTTTGGCATAGACGATAATTGGCCGGGAACTCATTTAATTCCTTTTTTAAAGATTAAGCAGTTTAAAGCATGAGGGGAAAGCAATGAGTAAAGCAACAACCGGCGTATTGTCAGAAACCATTCATAAAATCAGGAAGCGGATTATTCGGCTTAAAGACCGTAGGAAAAAAATCGGGGAAGAGAACACAAAAGCAGTTCTCATCGACCCTATTCTCCATGCGTTAGGCTGGAACACAGGTGAACTCGAAGAGGTCTGCCATGAATACCGCCGCAAATCCAAAGACAACCCAGTGGATTATGCCCTCTTTTTACTCCGCAAGGAGTGCCTGTTCATCGAATCAAAAGCATTGGAAAAAGATATAGACGATCATAAATGGATTCTCCAGACTTTAAGCTATGCCACATCTGCAGGCGTGGAATGGTGCATTCTGACGAACGGTGATGAGTATCGACTTTACAACACAACTGCACCAATTCCAGCAGAAGAGAAGTTGTTCAGAAAGTTCCAGATCTCCGATTCATCCATGACAGACTATGCCATTGAGACCTTGATATTGATCTCGAAAGAGAAAATGGGTGAGAATATATTGAAGGTCCTGTGGCGCGCTCATTTTATTGACGGTCATGTTAAAAACGCTTTACGGCAGATTTTATCCCATGACGAAGCCAGTATTATTCGCCTCATCAAGAAGAAAACCCAGGCAATCCAGCCTTCAGAAATCCGTGAAAGTCTGAAGCGAGCGGATATTCAGATCGAATTCCCAATCATGCCTGTGAATATTACACCTCCTGTAGTTCCACCCGGTGTTGTCAACCCAACCATCACCCCGAAGACGGACTCTCTCTCTGACCTGGTAAAAGCCGCGCACTTGAAAACACCATTGTCCATTGAAGCAACGTATAAAAAGAAGAGATTCACGGCTACCATTCAAGCTGACGGCACGGTTCTTTTTGACAATGAGATATACAGCTCCCTATCCACTGCGGCGGGTATGGCAAGGGCAACGATCAGAAAACCACCGACGGGGCGGAAATATCCTCAGACGAACGGTTGGTCTTTCTGGAAATATATGGACCCTGTCTCTGAGAAGCTTACAAAAATAGATACTCTTAGAAAAAGATCAAAATAAGCACAAGTGTCTGCATTTAACTTCTTTAATGATCTTGAGTGCGTCTTGCGATGTATAACGGAAGATCTATTCTGAAATAAAAAAACGCGCCGCAGGAAAACAAGGGGGAAAGAGGAAAAGAAGAAGAAGAAGGATTAGTTTTACGTTCAAGTGGAACAACCCGCAACGCGTTCTTATATTTTGATTTACCGATCTATTATATCACTACATGGCGTTCAGTGTATAGCTCGCCCCATCCGTCTGGACGACGAGTTTGCTCCCTTTGTTTTCGTTGAGGAAGACGACGAACTCCGACCAGAATGCCAGGTTATCGGATTGGATGGGGATTGAGATGGAACTTCCGGCCTTCTTGCCCCCACTCTTTGCCGGGCGACCGGCTTTATTCTTGGTACCTGCGGGGCGGCCTCTGCGTTTTTTCTTGGCCATGTGTGGGTTCTCCAAATGGATGAACTGGTTAAAATTATCGACTTTATATATTTTGTACGATGTTCGGAAAGTTGTAAAGAGTTATATTTTTTGAAATTGTAGAGTAAACAACTTTCTTGAATTGAATATAGTTGGTGTCAGATAACTGTTTCCTTTTTACTATTTCTTAGACCTATATTCAATTGAGTTCACTCCACACCCACCACACAAAGATTAGACAGCACAGTCCCAATCCCGGCCTGAAGCGGAATATCCCACGGGGTGTAATCGGGTGGGATGTTAACGGGCAACACATACACGCCATCAACTGGAATATTACCCAATATCATGCCCAGCAGTATCGGCGCTTCCAGGTACCAGTCGCCGTAATACGGAAAGTTCAACGGAGGATCTAATACACCGGACCCAACCCACAACCGGACTGTGTCGTCGGGTATTCCGACGAATTTAAGCTTGATGTCTCCGTTTGGTTCTGGAATGCCTGTATAATATAAGTGCGGATGAAATTCATCAGCGCCCATATCAACCAATCCAACTGAAATCCGAGGATCACCTTCGAAGTCGTATGATTCTGAAACTACACTGTTATTTCCTGTGTCACGGCATGGCGATGAATTACTAATATGATAATCTTCTTCATAATAACTTACGATTTCTGGATACTCACTGAGATTTCCGGGTCCCCAGTTTAATACGCCGCCATGTTCAACAAATATAGACATTGGGCAATTTGAAATATCCGAGTAACTAATGGTTACTTCACTGCTCACACCAATCCAAATCTCCTCTCCACCAGCACTGCTGTTATTCCCCCACAGTATTGAATTCACTATTTCTAAAGTTGAATTTCCACAGTTTATAGCGCCGCCTTTTAAAATAGAATAATTATTGCATATTGTGTTATTTACTATTAATAATGCCGAACTGCCTGCACTAATTGCACCACCATTATTATCAGAATAATTCTCAGTGATAATATTATTATACATTTTCAGGTTTGATCCGCTTAAACTAATACCTGCACCTGATGCAGGCGTTACGTTATTTTTAATTCGATTACACAATAGAATCGCTTCAGAATTACCAAACCATATCGGTCCATAGTTATTATTATGGTTTTGGATAACATTACCATGCATATTAACAGATGATTCTTTGCAGTATATTGCGGATCCAACTTTATTTGATTCGTTGTTTGATATTACGTTATATGAGATTTCAACATGTGGACAATCGATACACTGTATTCCACTTCCGATCCCTGTTCCCCCAGGATTTGTCGCTCTATTCTCCTCGATTATATTGTTTATAATTTTAGGAGATGAGTTATGGACATATATAGCACCCCCTTCGCCAACAGTTGAATTGAATCTGAACAGGCTATCTTCAATAATAGGTGATGAAGAATATCCGCAATAGATTCCACCACCATTTTCGTCTGCTGTATTTTCTATTATTTTATTACCTCTTATCACCGGTGATGAATAGTACCAACAATAAATAGCACCACCTCGATAAGTAGAATTGTTCTCATAAAAAATATTGTTTATAATCATAGGTGATGATTCAAAACAATATATTGCACCTCCTGTTAAAGCGTTGCCATTATAAAATTCAAACCCTTCAACAACCGAGTTATTTGATTCATTAGATACAAAAACAAGTATACTGCCTTGGTTGAGTTTTCTAAGACATGTAGAGTTTGGTCCATCTTCGCTCTTTAAATGAACTCCCTTACCTTTAAAATTGAGATTTTCGTAGTAGGTACCTGGAGCTACCAAAACAGTATCCCCATTCACCGCCGCATCTATGCCCCCCTGA
>JBDRQG010000121.1:0-4906 GCA_043826475.1 bacterium | reverse complement strand
ACGTGATCCGACAAAGGGAATATCAAAAAGAAGTTTGGCGACAACTAAAACCAGAAATCCATCCAAAAAGGCAAGTATAATATAAGGTATTATTTTCCCCAGAAGTATCTGTCTCGGAGTCACCGGAGCTGTAAGAAGCTGTTCCATTGTTCCGGTCTCCTTTTCACGGGCGATGGTTATCGAAGTCAGCAGGGCCGATATCATCATCAGAATAATAGCGACAAGCCCCGGAACGAAAAAGTGCGACGAT
The DNA here is from genome assembly GCA_043826475.1 of bacterium. GTDB lineage: Bacteria > Zixibacteria > MSB-5A5 > GN15 > FEB-12 > DAOWMZ01. The sequence goes on along the minus strand of JBDRQG010000121.1, from coordinate 4,656 downwards.
TTCAAATCGGGATTATATAAATTCTGAACGGCTATCTCAACTTTGGGGACTTCCATTCCATAGGGAAGATGATCAAGAATATATTGATTGAACAGCGCCTTGGAATAATTTAGCACCGCTGCGCTTAAATTGTTATCTGAGCCATCGATGGTCATTCCCAATTCAAACGGAGTACCCTTATGCAGAGCCTCTGAAAATCCGGGTTGTATATAAAGGATTGCTCTTGCTTGTCCAGAACGAAGAAGAGCCTCAGGATCACTCTCTGAAACCTCCCCTTCCGGCAAAGAGAAGTAAGTCGATTCATAAAAAGCATTAACAAGCTCTTTTGATTCTGTGGTTTTATCAAAATCCATAACCCCTATGGTTATATTATCAATATCTAGATTTATTGCGTAACCGTACAGGAAGGTCATCATGATCGGCATCGCAATAGCTATTGCCAGCGATTTTGGATCACGGAGGATGTGATAAAATTCCTTAATGGCGATAAATTTAACTTTGCGCACCGTTTGTTCCTTTGCTGGTGATCAAGTCTATAAACATCTGTTCAAGATTGGATGCCTTGTATTTTTCAATCAGATCATAGGGTTTGCCCATTTCAATTATCTTCCCCTGATGCATAATCGAAATCCGACCACAGTATTCGGCTTCGTCCATGTAATGAGTAGTAACAAAAATAGTCACCCCCTCTTCAGCAAGATCATAAAGAACAGACCAAAACTTTCTTCTAAAAACCGGATCAACCCCGCCAGTCGGTTCATCGAGAAATATTATCCTGGGCTGATGCAGCAAAGCCACAGCCAGAGCCAATCGCTGACGCCACCCAACCGGGAGCGTTTGTGATTGGCGGTTGAGGAATTCTCCAAGCTGAAGTTTTTCTGATAATAATTCGAGCCGATCGTTAATATCTTTTTGTTTCATCCCGTAAGCTGAACCGTAGAAATTAATATTTTCACGGCCGGTTAATTCGGCGTATAGAGAAAATTTCTGCGACATGTATCCGATTTTAGTTTTTATCTTCTCCGGTTCTCTGATAATATCACAACCTGCTACCCTGCCTTCACCTCCGGTTGGCATCAGAAGGCCGCAGAGCATGCGGATCGTGGTAGTTTTACCAGCGCCATTGGCTCCAAGAAAGCCAAAAATTTCACCATCATTAACATTCAGGGAGATTTCGTCCACTGCTTTAAAGGATCCAAATTGTCGGGAGAGTTTACTGAGTTCAACGGCATAGCTCATGAGTGGTGCTCCATCAACTGAATAAAGCAATCCTCAAGATCCGGTTTGATTGGCCTGATCTGATCAGGGACAATTTCAACTTGCCTTAAATTATCAAAATAATTCTCAATTTTATCATCCTGATTTAACAGAAGGTGCAATCCAGCGCCGAATCTTCGTGCCGTAATTCCCTCGACACTATTGATTCGTTTAACCAACGATGAGGTCGGTTCCTTATCAAGATAGAATAACTTTCCATCAAAAATACCGGGAAGGTCTTCTGGTCTCCCCTCAGTCAATTTTTTTCCATCAAAAATAAAACAGGCGTTATCGGCCCGGGCAACTTCATCCATGTACGGCGTAGAGACAAGAATAGTAACGCCATTATTTTTTAAATTGAGAAGAATCTCCCAGAATTGTCGACGCGAAAGAGGATCAACACCCGTGGTTGGTTCATCAAGCAATAGAATTTTCGGGTCATGCATCAAGGCACAGGAGAGAGCCAATTTCTGTTTCATACCTCCCGAAAGAGCCAGCGCCCGGCGATCCTTAAATGGTTTTAGATTTGAAAATCGGTACATCTCTTCGGCTTTTTGCTCAAAGTCTTTTCCGGTTACATCAAAAATTCCGGCATAAAATTTTAAGTTCTCCTCAACCGACAGATCGGGATAGAGTGAAAATACCTGTGGCATATAGCCCAGTATTGGTTTGATTTTATCAAAATGTCCGACTATATTCATACCATCGATACTGATCTCGCCGCTATCAAGGTCGATCAGGTTGCACACCATTCGCATTAGAGTAGTTTTACCGGCTCCATCCGGCCCAACCAGGGCTGTTATCTTTTCGGAGGGGACAACCAGTGAAAAATTATCGATTGCCTTAATACTTCCGTAAGAGCGCGACACCTCTTTTATGTTAAGATAGTTAGTCATGATCAAATGTTATATAAACCGGCATACCGATCTTTAATTTCCCGTCACTGTTTTCTATTTTGATTTTCACGGCATAAACAAGATTCGCTCGTGATTTTTTAGTCTGAATATTTTTTGGTGTAAACTCGGCTTCTTCTGAGGTCCAGACAACTTTTCCAGTATAATTTTTTGTTTCAGTTTCAGTATCTATTATCCCTTTGTCGCCGATTTTGATTTTCGCAAAATCCTCGCTCGGTAGATATACCTTGACATAAAGTGAAGAGAGATCCGATATCTTTGCTATTGGTTTACCCGGTATAAGAAGTTCTCCCTGATCGATAAATTTTTCCGTAACGATGCCATTTATACTGCTTATTGGATAACAATCAGCGATCATTCTGTTAACACTGGCCGCTTCCGATTGTATTTTTGCAATTTCAGCTTTAACCGTTGCCAGATTGGTCCTGGCGGCTTTGGCATTCAGGGTCGCCTGTGTCAGTTCATACTCAATTTGGTCAAGCTGCTTGGTGGTTCCAGTTCCGGATTTAAGTAATGACAAGATACGCTGCTTTTCATTTTCAAGAAATGATTCTGCCGATTCAGCTTGTTGAATATTCACTTCCGCCGACTTCAAGTGTGCTTCAGCAACTTTTTCCGATGTCTTAACCGACTCAAGCTGCAGTTGTAATTTGCTGGGATCAATAATGAGCAGAGTATCCCCGATTGCGATAGTTGAACCTTCTTTAAAATTGAGCTGCTCCACCCGGCCCCCTGTTTCGGCTGAAACTACTATTTCGTCGGCCTCCAATATCCCTGAACCGCCTGTTCCTTCGTTATCACCGGCACAACCGTATATTAACGACAACAACAAAAGTAATATAATTAATCGAAGCTTAAGCATTTTATTTCCCTTCCTTTATATTTTTATATCCGGTTATATAATTGTATTGATTTAAAACGAGATGATAATCGGCTTCAGTGGAATAAAGCATTGACTCTGCCCGGCTGAGATTGGTTTCAATATCAAGCAGATGATTGGTCGACATTACTCCCTCTTGATTTTTAGTCTGAGCCAGACGAAAATTATTTTGGGTTATCTCATAATTTTTTAAAGCGGTTTGATAACCTGAATAAGCCAGCTTCAAACCCTCAAATGCAAGCTTAGCCTCTTTCTGTATTTGTTCATATACACGATCATATTCATGGCGGCTTGATTCGAGTTGATATTTAGCCATTGACACTTTTGAACCGGTTTTACCTCCCAAGTTAAACGACCAGTTGAGGAGGGCTCCGACGGTAAAGTTGCCATTAAAGTTCTCTTCGAATGGGCTTATATTCGGTTTTCCGTATGAGTAGCTTCCGAATAAATTAAGATTGGGAGCATAGGAAGCTCTGTTCATTTTCAGAAGTGATTCGTAAACAGTAATCCCGGAACGTGCGGCCATCAGCTCAGGTTTGTCTTCATTAAAATGGTTAATAGTAAGATCATTCAATGCTTCAGGAGCTTGAGGAGGCGATATAATATTAATTACCTCTGCTGCATCAAGTCCAAGCAGAATGGATAATATAATTTCCTGACGGCGGCGGTTGTTGAGTGATTGCTCCAATTCAAAGGAAGCATTGTTATAGGAGAGTTCTATCTCGAACAGATCAACCGAGTCGGCTGCACCGGCATTGTATAAAGACGTGATATCATTTTTAACCAACTCGACCCGCATCAATGAAGAACGAGCGGCATCCAGAAGTTTATCCGCTTTATACAGCTTGAGAAATTCCTGTTTTGCCATAAAACTAATTTCATCGGCTGATTTTTGCAATAGTGCTTCTTTTATCTCCAGATTAGCTTCAGCAAGATTAACGGCTGATAATATTTTTCCCCCGGTATAAAGAGGAAGGCTTATTTTTAAATCGGCCTGATAAATCTCATGCTGACCAATATCACGCTGGATACTGAAAGCTGGAGTAGTTATATCAAGGGTTGAAATCTCGCTGTTATATAATGCCTTTGCTTCTAATGAAAACTCAGGATAACGCCCGGCTCTGGCAGCACTCAAATTTGAGCGATAAGCTTCACTTTCAGAACGGTCAATTTTAAGTTGAAATGAATGGCTCAAAGCCATCTTTTCTGCTTCGGCGGAAGTAAGATCAAGAGCCTTTGTGGCGGAAACCATTATACCTGTCAATAACATCATTATGAGAATTTTTTTCATTTTATAAGAACTCCATTTAAAAAGAGATCAACAACCGCCTCTTTGCGGGCGGAAAGAAAATTATCAAAGTCATCCAGATTCAAGATTTTTGAGATAATCGGAGAGATAATAAAAAAACCGATATTCATTGAAATCAACGAGACTAAAGCCTGTTTAACATCAAGTTTTTTTACCCGGCCGCTTTCCATTTCTGTCAGAAGTTTATCTTGGAGGATATTGGGGATGCCCATCTGATTTATAGTTTCTGCAATTTTATTAATAATCGGACTGTTATTTTCGGCTAACTCACGTATTAAAATCTTCTTAAAATAGTT
>JBDRQG010000120.1:0-20018 GCA_043826475.1 bacterium | reverse complement strand
AAGCGGTCAGGGAAAAATTAAAGCCAATGGTGATATTATAATTAAGTATGCTGAGGGATTGAATATTACTTCTGAGAATGGGGATGTAATTTCAGTGGGAGAGTTGCTCAATTGCAAAGTGAGAGCAAAAGAAAATGTTGTAGTTAAGAGCCCAAATGGAAAAATTATCGGCGGTACTATTATTGCCGGACGTGAAATAAGCGCTTCGATTATTGGTTGTGATACCGGTACAAAAACAAAGCTGTATGTTGGTTGTGACGATGAAATGTTGAATAACTACAGGCATACCAACGAAGAGATTGAACGTATCGAAGGCGATATCGTTCGGGTTAAAAAAGCTCTTTATGATCTATACAGGCTTAAGGGGGATGGATTATTAGATGCAGAGAAAGAAAAGACCCTGGTAAAACTGAAAGAATTACTGGAAGATGCGCCAAATGCCAACATTACCCTGAACAGGACAAAAACAGACATTGAAACCCGGATGAAAGATCTTGAGGATGCCAGTATTATTGTAAACACTACTCTTTATCCCGGAGTTGAGGTGCATATCGGATTAGTTTATCGTGAGATATCAAGTACTTATGAGGGCTGCCGGCTGAGTATCGGAGCCGGGAAAGTGGCTCTATCTGCTTTAAAAGATATTCCCAAGGAAAACCATCCGGCGTAAAATAGTTCTTGAATATCAAAAATTTATCCAATATATTCAATCGTTAAAACTTAATAGAACCGGAGAGATGGCTGAGAGGCTGAAGGCGGCGGATTGCTAATCCGTTGTAGGGGTATTCCTCTACCCAGGGTTCGAATCCCTGTCTCTCCGCATTTTTTTTGTCGAAACCGCAGGGGGATGATAGTTTGCTATGAGATATAAAATATTTTGGAGGAACCCACAGCTTGCGGTTGGGTCCCCGTGTCTGAGAGTGTGATCAGGTAGCGAAAAGGAAGACAGCCTTCTTCAGGGGGGTGGCCGCTTTCTATCCTATGCCCTTATATTATGATCTCTACGGACACGCCGCTGGTGCAGGTCCTGCTTTGAATAAGTACGATACCAAATATGTGAGGTCCGCGATATCTATCGATCCACTCAGGCCGTCGAGACCGTCAACATTGCCTTCATCAAGGCACGGGGGTTCCGCACCACCTTTGAACATGTAGTCTACTAAGAAGACCAAGTCGGCCACATCTATGTGGACTCCGGATCCAACTATGTCGTCAACATTGCCACGTATACCATCACCGCTGCAGCAAAGCGTAGCAAGGCTTACGACGTTTGAGATGACTGACCAGTTGAAAACTTCGTCGGCCGCCTTAATTGCGAAGTAGTAGGTTGTCGAGGAGCTCAGATCGGCAACCGTAAATGTTTCTTCACTGCCGGACATTTTTGGCACGGGGAGCCCAGTTACTTTCGTAGCATTAGCCCAGTTAGCTTCAGTGATTGTTGAAAGGGAGTATCGAATGTCATAGACTGTCGCCTGACCGGAATACCCATCATCTCCAGTCGCCGTCCACCTAAGTGTTGCTGAGGCTGCATTGGCACCGGATACCACTAACAGAAACATAACCAGGCAAGAGACTAGACTAAGGTAGATTCGCATGGATCACACTCCTAACTAACTCAAAGCACTCTTTGAAGTTTACTTTGTGGGGAGGTGGGGTGACGGGTGTGTCGGCTCCTATCGACTCAAGTGCCGGTCCATCGGCGCCTCTCTTCTCCGCTATACGATCTAACTACTATGCTATTATACGTGAGCGCTCACGCATAGTCCAAAAATATACGTGAACGCTCAAGAATATATCAATATATTGGTTGGGAGATCTTGACAGGGGCTGATCTAAACTTCGGAAGACTTAGGAGGCCTTTGCCAGGTCTTCAACTTGGCGGGACACATCTCACGGCACAGCACAAGTCATTGGTAGGTAAACCGATAACTATATAAGGATACGAGTTTATTGGGTGGGATGGTACAGCAACAGCCCTGGTACTTTGTAGAGAAAGGAATGCTATTTAGACGGTTTTGTCTTCCGCCATCTAGCGTTCGCTGCCTTTCGAGCGGCTTCGCTTCGTTCCCCAGCTGTCAATTTTTGAGCTCGTGCCTTGCCGCCCTTAAGTCCGCCAAGCCGGCCGAGTGCGACCGCTGCAGGGTTCTTCGTTGTTCTCCCCGAGACTGGTTCTTCCAGCGGCTGTTCACTCGCGGACTCGAAGGTGGCTGCGGTTGTAGATCTTCTGTCTGGGTCGCTTGAAGAGGGTTCTTCCGCTGGTTGTTCACTCGCAGATTCGAATGCAGACGCGGTTGCCGAACCTCTGACTGGGTCGCCCGAAGAGAGTTTTTCCAGCGGCTGTTCACTCGCAGACTCATAGGTGGCCGCGGTTGCCGACCCTCTGGCTGAGTCGCCCGAAGAGGGTTTTTTCACCAGTTGTTCACTCGCGGTTTGATCGGCTGTTGAGTCTGGCTGCTTTTTGTGGTCACCATTTCCTGAGGACGACTGCTTTTTTGTGCTACTGCTCATGCACGGCCTCAACGACGGTCGTGGCCGCCGCGCTGCCTTTTGTGGGCAACCTTCTCTGTGGGGGTACGTTTTCAAACAATTCAGACATCAGTAGTTAAAATCTAAGCCATAGATTGTTCTCTGGCAATAGCCTTTTTGTAGTTTTGTTTTCTTTGTTTCATAGTTCGTTCTTTGATTCTTTGTCTTTGTTTGATTATTCTGTACGTTTCAAACGATTCGGACATCAGTAGTTGAAATATAACCCATAGATTGTTCTCTGGCAATAGCCTTTTTGTAATTTAGTATTCTACATCGTGATTTCTATTCGATTCTTAAATTATTTGAATTCCTTGCTTACAATGATAATAAAGTTCTAAATGTATCCCAGCAACCCCGCTTTTATTTTGAAACCGCAGGGGGATGATAGCTTGCTATGATATATAAAAAATTTCGACAATTGAACTGCCAGTGGGGTTTTAGAGGCTGATTTCTTCCTGACGGATAATTGTAGTAGGGCGGTTCCGTCTTCGGACCCGCCAATTGCAATGTGGGCGGCAGACGCCCTCGTCTGCCCCTTTAATACTCCTTATGCGCTTTCAGGAGTCCTTTCCCAACGGATATAAAATCTGTCAGTTCACACCACGCCCAGGCGTGCCAAGAACAGAGAGGACAGGGGAAATCGGATGTGAAATTCGATGAATTTTGATAAAATAAAATAGTATATTGAGTAAATAATCTGGTATTATAATATATCTATAAATACATAAATGGGATATTATATGAAGACTATTATGGGACAAGTTATGACTTCAGAAGGTACTGATCTACAAGGTGATATAATCACAGAAGAAGAAATTAGAATAATATTTGATAAAATACCTGAAACGGTTATTCTAAATCAGGAACATGATAATACTAAACTGCCACCTGGAATTGCTTATAATAAAAGGCTGGAGAAATTAAATGATGGAAAACTTGCGATTAAAATGGATATTGATTTATATGATGATGCCATTGAAATTGACTTCAAGGGAGTGAGTATAACATTTAGAAGATATAAAATTGAAGATACATTTAAAGAAAATCCAGATATTAACTTTAGATATAATCCTAGAAATATTGATAGATATTATTTGTCTAGCATTAAAAATCTTTCTTCAAATGAATTAAAAATTGGTTTTTGTGAAGTTGAAGAAAAGGGAATGCTAGAGACTGTTATTATTGTAGTAACATTTGCTTCAAGTTATATTGCTAAAGGTTTTTTCGAGAATATTGGTGCAGATATTTATAAAAAACTAAAATCTAATATTTATAATACAGGTGTAAAATTTAAAGACGAAAAAAACAAAACATTAGTTTATCATTTTAAATTTCAATTTGATTTTAATAGTCAACCTGTTGAAATATATGTTAAATGTCCATATACTTCACTCGAATTAATACTACAGAATGGTTTAGATACAGATACTATTATGAATTTCCTAAAAGAATATCTAGGTAATAGTTTTGTGATGAGAGTTATCATTGAACCATGTAATGAAAAACCATACTGGAAAATTATTCATATCATAGATTCTGAAGGTAAAGCAATAGAATTGGAATAAAAAATCCAACATATTTAAAAAGGCGGGTCCGAAAACGGAACCGCCCTACACACACATAGTGTGTTTTATAATCAATTACCAGCAGACGAGGGTGTCTGCCAGGTACATTTATTTTCTACTTCGTTGCCACTTCGTTTAGCAATTCCCTCGCAATAACCAGTCGTTGGATCTCGGAGGTTCCTTCGCCGATTTCGCAGAGCTTGACATCGCGCCAGATACGTTCTGCCGGATATGGACCGGTGTAATAGCCGATGCCGCCCAGAATACTCATTGCTGTTTCTGATGCGCGTCGGCCAACTTCTGAAGCGTAAAGTTTACACATCGCCGAATATTTGCTGAAACGTTCCCCGGCGTCTTTTCTTTCGGAGCAGTCGTAAATCATCAGCCTTGCCGCTTCGATCTCCATCGCCATATCAGCCAGTTTATGCTGGATAGCCTGATTGGCGGCGATTGGTTTGCCAAACTGTTTGCGATCAGCCGCATATTTTAGAGCACAATCTAAAGCACCCTGCGCCAAACCCAGTGCCATGGCTCCGATAGAAATTCGCCCGCCGTCAAGAGTGATAAGCATCTGCTTGAAACCCTCGCCGATTTTTCCGAGAAGATAATCATTGGTAAGTTTGACATCATCAAAATGCAAAAAGGCGGTATCGGAACCGCGCAATCCCATTTTGTTTTCCTTCTTACCAATAGCATACCCTTCCATAGTCTTATCAAGAATGAAAGTAGTAATATCTTTCTCTTGGGGATCATCGGAAGTACGCGCGGTGGCAATAGTCGCCATAGAATAAGTGGCTGAGGTAATGAAGCACTTAGTGCCGTTGAAGATCCAATTGTCGCCATCTTTTTTAGCAAAGGATTGCGTTCCGCCGGCATCAGAACCGGCTTCCGGCTCAGTCAAACCAAAGGCAAGCAGTTCACCCTTAGCGGCACGGGGGAGATATTTCTCGCGCTGTTTCTCATTACCGAATTTAAGAATAGGAAATGTTCCCAGAGAGTTATGAGCGGCAATAGTAATTCCTGTCGAACCGCAGACACGAGAGAGTTCTTCAACAGCGATTGAATAACTGATCGTATCAATCGGATGCCCTCCATATTTTTCCGGGATCAGCATACTCATCAAGCCCATCTCAGCCAGCGGCTTCAAATATTCCACAGGAAAACGCTGTTCTTGGTCAAGAGTGGCGGCAAAGGGTTCTATCTTTTCTAAAGCAAAGGCTCTTATCTTCTCGCGAAATTCTATATGTTTCTTTTGTAACAATGTTTAATCCTTTAAAATATCCTTTGAGATTACCAGACGCTGGGCTTCCGATGTACCTTCGTAAATTTCCGTCACGCGAGCATCACGGAAATAACGTTCGACTGCATACTCTTTCATATAGCCATAGCCGCCATGAATTTGTACGGCTTCATTAACCACAAAGTTGGCCGTCTGGGAGCAAAAAAGTTTTGACATCGAGGCTTCCCGATGACATGGCAGACCGGCATCCTTAAGAGTGGCGGCACGGTAAGCCATCAAACGACCGGCATCAATTTTGGTAGCCATCTCAGCCATCTTAAATTGCAATGCCTGAAAAGCTGCTAAAGGTTTGCCGAACTGTTTGCGTTCTTTGGAATATTTGATCGCTTCATTCAAAGCCGAACGGGCAATTCCGAGAGCCTGGAATGAAACGCCTATACGACCGGAATTGAGAATGGTAACAGCCATTTTAAATCCGGCGCCTAATTCACCAAGCAGGTTTTCTTTTGGGATTTTTACATCGCTGAAATTAATTTCACGGGTATCGGAGGCTTTGATGCCGCATTTCCTTTCGGGTTTACCCATGGAAATACCTTCAAGATCGCTATCGACAACAAAACAACTTAATCCTTTATGCCCGGCGGCAGGATCGGTTTTCGCAAAGACTATAAAGAGACCGGCAATACCGCCATTGGTCACAAAAGTTTTCGTGCCGTTGATCAGGTAATGATCCCCTTTATCCTCGGCATTAGTGGAGATAGCAGCAACATCAGTTCCGGCATCAGGTTCAGTTACGCAATAAGCTCCAATTTTTTCACCGGTAGCCATCAGGGGGAGGTATTTCTGCTTAAGTTCATCGGAACCGAAAAGTTTGAGGATCTCTGCACAGAGAGAACAATGTACGGAAAGAATAATTCCAAATCCGGCCGAGGCGGCGCAAAACTCTTCAAGCACACCCATGAAAGTAGTGCTGTTGAAGCCCATTCCACCGTATTCTTCGGGAATAGTAAAACCCAGATAGCCTAACTCAGCACATTCATCAAGGAGTTCTTTTGGAGTTTCGGATTTTTCATCCATTTCCTCAGCGATAGGGAAGAGCCGCTTTTCAGCGAACTCCCTCGCCATCTCTTTGAACTCCAGTTCTTCTTCGGATAAATTAAAATCCATTCATTCTCTCCTTACTGTTTGCTGTAGTCATAAAAGCCGCGACCGGTCTTGCGACCGAGATAACCGGCTTGAACCATCTTTTTCAATAACGGACAGGGACGATATTTGGAGTCGCCCAATCCATCCTGTAATACTTCCATAACCGCGAGACATACATCCAGTCCGATAAAATCGGCCAGAGTGAACGGTCCCATCGGGTGGGCCATACCAAGCTTCATCACTTCATCGATAGCTTCTATGGTTCCAACACCCTCCATGTGAGCATAGCAGGCTTCGTTTATCATTGGAATAAGTATACGGTTGGCAATAAAACCGGGGTAGTCGTTTGCTTCGACAGGCGTCTTGCCTAATTTTTTGGATAATTCAAGAATGAGAGACAAGGTCTCGCTTGAAGTAGCAATACCTTTAATAATCTCAATTAATTTCATCATCGGAACAGGATTCATAAAGTGCATGCCGATAAACTGCGCCGGACGCTTTGTCGCGGCAGCAATAAGGGTGATTGGCAATGAGGAAGTGTTGGAAGCAAAAATAACTTCAGGTGGACAAACTACTTCTAATTTTTTGAAAATCTGCAGTTTGATATCAAGATTTTCTGTGACAGCTTCAATCACCAACTGAGCATCTTTGGCAGCGCCAAGATCAGTGCTGGTTGCAATACGTCCAAGAGTTGCCTTTTTGTCATTTTCAGTAATCTTCTCTTTTTTGATCAGACGATCCATACTGCCGGCTAAAGTAGCCATGGCTTTGTCCAAAAATTCCTGTTTGACATCGATCAGTACTACATTGTAACCTGTCATGGCAACTACCTGGCAAATACCATTACCCATAGTACCACAGCCAATAACGGCCACTTTTTTTATGTCATCTAATTTCATGATTATTCTCCCAATATTTTTAACACATTTCAATGGCACAGGCTACAGCGTTACCGCCGCCAAGACATAAAGTAGCCATACCGGTTTTTAATCCGCGATCTTTAAGAGCATAAATAAGGGTTGTCAGGACACGAGTGCCTGAAGCGCCAATAGGATGTCCCAGAGCTACGGCACCGCCGTTTACATTAACTTTATTCCAATCCCAGCCCAACTCATTACCATCGGCAAGAGCCTGAACCGAGAAAGCTTCGTTTGCCTCAATAAGATCCCAATGGTTGATATCGACATTCATTTTTTTCATCAGTTTTTGAACGGCATAAATAGGGGCAAAGAATAAATCTTCCGGTTTGGTTCCAGCAACAGCATAAGCAACAATCTTAGCCAACGGTTTAAGATTCTTTTCCTTTAGATATTTTCCGGATACAACCACAACTGCCGAACAGCCATCATTGAGTCCGGGAGCATTTCCGGCTGTTACGGTTCCGTCTTTTTCAAAAGCCGGTTTAAGTCTGGATAACCCTTCCAGTGAAATTGAGGGACGAGGACCTTCGTCTTTATTGAAAATAACCGGATCACCTTTGCGCTGGAGAATTTCAATCGGGAATATTTCTTCATCAAATTTGCCGGCCTTTTGAGCGGCAATCGCTTTTTGATGAGAGTTAAAAGCAAATTTATCCTGCTCTTCACGGCTGATTTTAGCTTTTTTCTGGGTCAGTTCGGCGGCGCTGCCCATATGGTAATTATTGAAACTGTCCCAGAGACCGTCGGTAATCATTATATCCATAAGTTTCTGGTGGCCGAATTTAAATCCTCTTTTGGCTTCAGCAGAAAGGACTAACGGGGTATTGGACATTGATTCCATACCACCGGCAATAATCACATTCTGATCACCGGCTTTAATAGACTGAGCGGCTAACATGACAGCTTTTAACCCCGACCCGCAGACTTTATTGATTGTAAGAGCGGCAACTTCAGGCGGTAAGCCTCCATGAATTGCTGCCTGCCGGGCAGGAGCCTGATTGGATCCCCCCTGGACTACCTGTCCCATAATAACTTCTTCAACATCTTTGGGGTCTACTTTTGATCTTTTGAGCGCTTCTTTGATAGCCAGAGCACCCAATTGCGGAGCGGTAAACGATGCCAAACCGCTATGTAATACACCTATAGCACTACGACAGGCGGCTACGATGTAGGCTTCATTCTGTTCAGACATTCTTAGGTTCCTCCATTAGTCAAACAACTATATTACTGATAGTTGTTTTATATATATAAAAACTTTCAATAAATCAAGTGAACTAATTCACCGGAGGTGTCAAAGCCCTTATTATTTTAGTATTCTCTTCTCTAAGTATGACATACAAGGTATTGTGTATTGCTTTATTTTAATAACAAGATTGAGTATTGTATGAATATTTTAATTATTTTTAAATTTATTGAAGAAATTGAATAAGTATTACGTAAAAAGATAACTAAAAAAAAGAAGTGATTATATCACTTTTTTTATTTGACAAAATTGTATAAATCTCGTTTGGTTGGGAAAATGATAACGAGTTAGTTAGAGAGAGTTAAAAAAGAACGTTTAAAAACCAATTTTAAAAAACCTAAACCAATCCAGGAGGAAAAGATGAAAAAGGTTTTTGTGAGTTTATTAGTTTTAATGTTTGCGGCAAGCGCATTTGCTGCAACAAGCCCGATCGACAAAGGCAGCATGATTTTGGAAGGCGACATCTACTTCCAGACTAAAGGTGGAGATCTTTATAAAGATGTTGATGAAAATGGTGTTGTAACCGAAAATGAAACTGAATCTCAAACCGTTATGGTTTTTTCACCAACAATTGGTTATTTTGTCGCTCCAAGTATCATGGTTGGTGTTATGGTAAATTTTGAGACATCTAAAATAGCTGATGCTAATTATGAGTATAAAGAGACTAAAATGGGTTTTGGCCCCATGGTAGGTTATTACTTTAATATGGATAAAGAAAGAACCGATGTAAAAGGTGCTATGTATCCATATATTAAAGCCTTCTTCTTATATTCATCATGTAAGCAGGATTATAATGGTACAGAATTTACTGATAAAATTATGTCCTTCGGCGGTATGGGTGGTGTAGTATTTATGTTATCAAATGCAGTTGCCGTAGATTTTGGTGTAATGTTCAGAAGTGACAAACAATCTTTGGATGATGCTTGGTTTGAAGATGAAGATATTCCCGAAGATCTGAGTGGAACAGTTATCCAGGTTGGCGCCGGTATCTCTGCTTTTATATATTAATTGATTATTAGTATTTAATTATTTTTAAACCCCATCATTTTTGATGGGGTTTTTTTATGCCTGTTTTATCTTGCCCATTTCTGTTAATTAAGTGTAAAATGAACTGTTAGATAATTATTGGCTGGCAGATGAGGACATCTGCCACCCATAAGTTAAAATAGTGCACGGCAGACGCCCTCGTCTGCCGTTGAATGATGTCGTTTTGAAATAAAATGGAGCACACGAGGGCGTGTGCCAACCACAGAAGTTAAACATCGTTATATATAGGAGTGTATAAACATGAAAAAGATTATTCTGACAACTGCTATAGTGCTTCTATTTACTGTCAGTGCTATGGCACAAGTTCCAAGTAAGCCGTTTAGTCTCTACGGCAATCTGGGCGTATCATTACCGCAGTCACCGGATGGATTTAAAGACATGTATAAAATGGGCCTGCATGCCAATGCTGGTGTCGGATTTGCCGTAGCGCCCACGATGCAGTTGGTGGGGAAAGTCGGTATTCATCGCTTTGGACCTGATAAAGATGCAATGGGGGATGGCAATCTTGATGGAGGGACTTTCACGGCTATTACTTATGGAGTTGATCTCAGGGCTTCATTAGGTGTGCCGATGGCACCGGTAAAACCGTTTGGTTTTGCAGGTATTGGGATGGCGAGTTTAAAAGTGGGAGAAATTACATCGAACACTTTGGGCACAAACCCCGAAATTTCAGAATCCAAATTTTATTTCAATTTTGGGGGAGGAATAGAGTTTAAATCAGGACCATTAATGAGTTTCTTTGTACAGGCATCCTATATTGGAATATCAGTTGATGATACCTTTGATGAAAGAATCGTTATGATTCCGGTATCACTGGGGATTAAATTCTAAATCACATGTAGGAGCACGGCATGCCGTGCCCCTACGATATTATTCATTCGAATAATCGAAAAATAATTACTCGTCCAATTCCACTTCAATAATCGGACTGTCTGATTACCTGCCTGAAACAATTTATATTTCCCTGATATTGAATCAATCCTTCTAAATATTTGCACTTTTGCAATCAATCAGAAATTGACATATTTCATATTTATAATATATTAAAAAATGATAAAAAGATCGATAATTCAAGATTTGCGCTTTGTAAGAAAAGATCCCCACCTTTTTTCATCTTTGACAAAATCAATATTAATAATAAGGGATAACCAATGTTTAAATTCAAATTACTGCAAGTTATAACTATAAGCCTTGGTGTTTTATTACTATTTCTTTATTGCACTAAAGAGACTAGTGGGCCGGAGGAACCAGGCGAAATTATAGTAAATATGGATGGGGCTATTGCCATCCCTGCAAATGTTAATATTGAACCTGAAGATTTAACAATCAGTTTTGGTGATTACGAACAAAATGTAACCGAGAGCAGCTCCTTCAATATAAGTGGACAGCAAAGCATTCCCGGGTTGGCTATGGCTCTGTATCGGGATACCGTCCTCGTTATGATGGCTGTAATACCAAATCCTGATAGTGATGCTGATATTGATGTCGATATTCATTCAACAGCTGTAGCTTTGGTTTTTATGAATCCTTTTATCTGCAGTAGTGATCCCTCGGATATAGATGATATTCTGGAAATTATTGAGTCGCTAAGTGAGATTGATACTTTAGTAAACGTACTGACTCAAAAGTTAATTAACAATCCAATGATATTATATGAAGAAGATGATGATATAATAGAGGCTTTAGGCCATGCAGTGAATGCTTACTTTGATGCCCAGGAAGTTTTATCGCCCATATTTGAAAATAAAATTGAAGAATCCCAAAAAACATTTTCTTTAGATGATGGTACGAGTGGTGTGGCGATTATCCCCAGCACTCAAAAAAGCGGTCACTCATTGACATATTTGGGAAATGATAATTATGAAATAACCAATGCTTATGGCCGATGGGCTACCTGTCGGGTTGAGAATACCGGTCAGGAAATTTGGCTGACGCCAAATGGATCAATGGTTGATTTCTGGCGTGATCCCCTTCACCGGGCATGGCCCCCCTCGGTGGCAAATTTTAATATGGCTGTCAGTGATGCCGGTGACACCCAGTTAGTCAATGTTTATGGTTATGGTATGTCCAGTGATGCTGATAATCAATGGGGTTTGTTAACCAGTGAAGAACAGCTCAAAGCACATTATGCCGGCTTATTTACTTTTATAATAGAGTTTTGTGGTAATGCTGTTTCGGTAATGACAAACACCAAAGATATGTTTTCGGTTGTTGATGGCTATCAGGATATGTATGACAATACTGTTGAAATGGCTATGCTGGATGTTATTGCCAATGATATTCCGTTTATGGAACAACTTGATATTCTGATTGCCCAAAAGCAATTTTCCGATGCTGCCTGGCTGATAACTAAAAAAACTTTTGAGCTGATTGCCTCTAATGCTACGGTAAGAGGGTTGTTCTCACGTCTGACAAAAAAGGTTTTTAATGAAGAGCAACTCAAAAAATTTGAGGCTTTTTCAAAATTAGAATCCTTTAATGCTATTGGTATGGGTTTTACTATCGGTAATAAAGTAACAAACATCTTAAAAACCGCATATGGTTTAATGGATGCAAATTTTAAAACTACTTTTAAAGTATGGCGTGAACCGGGTGAATTTGGTAATATCACCGGTTATGTTCTTATGAAAGAGTTTCCGTTCAGTCCTGTTAAAGGGGCTACTGTTGAGCTAACAGGTGATGACGCTAATCCTTTACCCGATCGCGTAAATATTGTTCAAACGGATGCTGATGGCGGCTTTCGCTTTAGCTCCGTTTTAATTGGAACAAAATCACTGACAGTCAGCAAGGGGGGGTATAAAACAGAATCTGTTGATGTCGTCGTTTTAAAAGGAAAAGATGTCTCGGTGACCGTGGAGTTGAGCAAGGAAGCAGGTACTGGCGAAGGATTAATAGTAAACAATATCAAACGTGCTTATCAGGCGTATGATCCTACCTACAATGACACCCTGTTCACCCGCCCCTGCCGTTTGACGGCAAAAGGAATTATCGATAATGTCCCGGTTGATACTGCCTGGATTGTTACCAATGGTCGATATAGTGCCAAGCTGCCACCGGGATCATGGTGGTTGATTGCCAGTCATGAAAATGATCCTGCGGATTATAAACCGGATTCCATTCAGCTTATTATTACCGTCGATGGGGTTACAACAGCTTCACGTCCGTTACTTATGGAAGCGGTGGGTTATTTTAAAACAAAAAGCCCAATTTATATGGAAGGAGTGACATCATATTCACTTGATTTCACTACCGAAGCCTGGACTACTCCTCCTATTTATGATAATGGCGTTTCTTTAATGGTAATCAGCGCAACACTGGAATCGACAAATTTTCATAAAGTTAATATTGCTATGAATCCAACTAAAGTAAATGGAACCGGATTATACGATCTGACAACAGTAGTTGAATTTAGTTATAACAATGGTGCGGTGAGCATGGCTTATATTACAGATAAAATACCATGTCCGGGGAGTAATCAGCCTGTATATTATAACGTTATGGGGGATCCTAATTATGAAAAATGTGACTGCGGAATAGAATATATTGGAAATATTGTGTTCACTGAATATTCAGGAGAGGTTGGAGACGCACTGGAAGGTACGGTATCAGCAAAATTAGCCGGATGGACTAATTGCGATTGTGATTCAGTTGATACTAACCATGATGGTTCAAATGATGATGTTGATGTGACCTGCCAGATTGTTGATCTGGATTTGATGTTCCGACTTGTTGTGGGATCATCTATTTTTTACAATACTGGCTCAGTAAAAGGGAATGAACCTTCATCGGGATTGAGGCCTGAAGAAATAAGTACTAATCATAAATAAAAAAATAAAAAAACAGGGCGGGTAAGCTCGCCCTGTTTTCAAAGTTATTATTGAGTACCACTCTACATATTGTGGTTTTACTCTTCTACTTTTTCCAACTCCAATTCAATAATCGGACTGTCGGTATTAACCTGATCGCCATCGGCGAAATGAATCGCTTTTACTTTTCCGTTAGCTTTGCATAAAACCGGGTTTTCCATTTTCATTGCTTCCACAATCACCATCTGCTGTTTTTCTTTGACTTCATCGCCGACTTTTACCAGCAGTTTGACAATTTTACCTGGCATAGGGGCATATATCTTATCTTTTTCCCCGCCGGCATCCCCAGCGCCCCCCCCAAAACCATCCTCAGATGGTTCTTTCAGTTCAATTAGAACTGAATCTATATCAATATAAGTGATCCCTTTGCTATCACGAGCTGCGGCAATAACTTTTCTTTCACCGTTAACAAAAGTAGAAAAGAGATTCTGACCAACCGGTTGCAGTTCAAGTATTATATCACCAATTGTAGCTTTATATGCTTCACCATTTTTCTCAATAGAAGTAGTGACCTCGTTACCGTCAAAAATAAAATCATAGTTACTCATTGATGGAATCTCCTATCTGCCATGAACCAATCGTCTCCCACGGCGAGGCAGCATAGCTGCCTTTATTAAATTCATGAGTAGATGATGTGTTTGATGAAGACATAGATGCTACTCCTGCAGCAGCAATGGCAAGTTCTTTGTATGGTTCCAAATCAAGTACCCGGTCAGACATATGTTTCTCGATAAAATTAGTATAGGTACGTCCTTCTTTGAATTCCTTATGCGACATGCAGTCAATCATAAATTTCTTGGATGTCTTCACCCCCAGAATTTTATAATCATTAAGAGCTCTGATCATTTTGTCAATTGCTAGCTCTCTTGTCGGGGCATGGACAATAAGCTTGGCCATAATCGGATCGTAATCGATTGTAACTTCCATCCCCGTGTTTATTCCGGAATCTACCCTGACACCCGGACCGGTAGGTTCGGAATAATGAATAATCTTTCCGGTCGAGGGCATAAAATTGTTGTCGCCATCTTCAGCATAAATCCGGCATTCGATAGCATGACCCCTTTGGGATAAATTTTTAAACTGATCCGAGAGTTCGTGTCCGGCGGCAATGCGAATCTGTTCCACTACCAAATCAACCCCGGTGACCATTTCTGTTATTGGATGTTCCACCTGAATACGGGTATTCATTTCCAGAAAATAATAACCCCCGTTCGCATCCAGTAAGAATTCAACCGTTCCGGCGTTGGTGTAATTAGCTGTTTTGGCTACTTTGCAGGCATCAGCTCCCATCCTTTTCCGAAGGTCATCGTTAACCGCAACCGAAGGAGTCTCTTCAATAATTTTCTGATGCCGTCTTTGGATTGAGCATTCACGTTCGAAGACATGAATAGTATTTCCGTGCGTGTCTGCCAGAACCTGAAATTCTATATGGCGGGGATTGACAATATATTTCTCAAGGAAGACAGTATCATCGTTAAAGGCATTTTTAGCTTCGCGTCTTGCCGCATTAAAAGCATCTTCGATTTCATCGGGAGAATTAACAACCCGCATCCCTTTTCCACCCCCACCGGCGGCAGCTTTTATGATTACCGGATAACCGGCTTTTTCTGCTGTCTTTTTATATAACTCAAGATCAGCCGAGGAGTCTTTCATCCCGGGAATTAGCGGTACACCGGCGTCGGCCATTTTAATTCGTGACTCTACTTTGTTACCAAGAAGTTTGATTGCCTCGGCCGTAGGACCAATAAAGACAATTCCTTCTTCTTCGCATCGCCGGGCCAGAATCGGATTCTCAGCCAGAAAACCATAGGCCGGGTGGATAGCATCGCATTCGGTGTCCTTAGCCGCTTTGATAATCTTTTCGATATCAAGATATGATTCCCGCGGGGGAGGAGCCCCGATATGAACCGCTTCATCGGCATAATAGCGATGTTTGCTGTTTTTATCAGCTTCGGAGTAAACAGCAACGCAGGGGATTTTCAATGTTCGGCAGGCGTTCATTACCCTTATAGCAATTTCGGATCGGTTGGCGATTAATATCTTGTTAAATAACTTTTCCATTAGCAATATTTACCTATCATTTAATTAATATTCATTAAGTTAGTAAAGTCCAGCTTAGCTGGTAACCCAGTTGGGTTGGCGTTTATTCAAAAAGGCATCCATCCCTTCCTGTCCTTCATCAGAAATTCTCAACTTGGCAATCATCTCAGCCGTGTACGGCTTGAACTCTTCCGGAGACATACCGGGAACGGTGCTTATCAACTTTTTGGCCATAGCTACCGCATCGGGGCCTGATGATAGAATCCATTTAATAATCTTATTTGTCTCGTCATCAAGCTGGTCATCATCGACAACCCTGTTTACTAAACCCACTTCGTAAGCTCGATCACCTTTCATTCTTTCACCGGTGATAAAGAGTTCCCGGGTTTTTCCTTCCCCCATTTTTTTTATTACATAGGGTCCGATACAGGCAGGCACTACTCCGATTTTTACTTCAGAAAAGGAAAAGACAGCCGTGCGAGCGGCAATAGCTATATCACATACTGCTACAAATCCGGTTCCACCACCGATAGCAGCGCCATTGATTCTGCCAATGACAGGTCTTTTACATGAATAAATATCATAAAAAAGATCAGCCAATGCGTTAGATTCTGCCAGATTTTCTTCGAAAGTCTGTTTGATAACACCCCGCATCCAGTTCAGATCGGCACCGGCACAAAAAGATTTCCCTTCACCGGTCAACACTACAACCCGGATATCATTATCAGCTTTAATTTTTTTGAATATGTCAGACATTTCGGTAATGACCGTACTGTTGAAAGCGTTGTGAATTTCCGGACGGTTGAATGTTACCCGGGCAATCTGATTATCTTTCTCGTATTTTACAGTCGTATAACTCATATAATTCTCTTTCTAAAAAGATGCAACAAGCTACTAATAAAAATGACAAGGTTACATTCTGAAGACTCCATAATTTTGATCAGGGATTTCTGCATTAAGCGAGGCTGATATAGCCAGAGCCAATGCTGCTCTGGTTTCGGTAAATCCAATCATGCCGTCATCCCATAATCTGGCGCCGGAATAGTAAGGGGTCGATTCTGATTCATATTTTTCGATGATTGGTTTTTTGATATCTTCTATTTCTTCCGGAGTTAATTTTTTGCCCTCTTTTTCAAGCTGCTTGATTTTAACCGTAGCGAGTACACCGGCCGCCTGTTCGCCTCCCATTACGCAAATTTTGGAATTAGGCCACATCCACATCAAGCGGGGGAAATAGCCTCGTCCGCACATAGCATAGTTACCGGCACCGTAAGAACCGCCTATTACCACCGTAAACTTGGGAACATCAGCATTGGCAACAGCATGAACCAACTTGGCGCCGTCACGAGCGATACCACCGGCTTCATACTGACGGCCGACAATAAAGCCTGAGATATTCTGCAGGAACAAGAGGGGGATCTTTCTTTCGGTACAAAGCTCAATAAAATGCGCCCCTTTTAGAGAAGATTCAGAGAACAAGACACCATTGTTGCCCAATATCCCTACCGGGTAACCCATGATACGGGCAAAACCGGTGACCAATGTAGCCCCATAAAGTTCTTTAAATTCATGGAAACGGGAGCCATCGGCTATCCGGGCTATTACTTCTCGGACATCGAATGGCTTTCTGATATCATTGGAGACAACACCGTAGAGTTCTTCAGGATCATAATAAGGATCTTCAGTAGCTGCTCTATCTATGGGGAATTTATCTTTTCGATTCAGGTTTTCAATAATATTGCGGGCGATTTGTATAGAATGTTCATCGTTTTGAGCATAATGATCCGACACACCCGATGTTCTGCAATGCACATCAGCCCCGCCCAGATCTTCAGCCGAAACAATTTCACCGGTAGCCGCTTTAACCAGAGGAGGACCGCCGATAAAAATGGTACTCTGTTTTCTAACCATAATCGTTTCATCCGACATGGCTGGCAAATATGCCCCGCCAGCCGTACACGAACCCATAACAACCGAAATTTGAGTCAATCCTTTGGCTGACATTCTGGCTTGATTATAAAAAATGCGTCCAAAATGGTCCTTATCCGGAAAAGTACCCGACTGTAAGGGTAAAAAAATCCCGCCCGAATCAACCAAATAGACACAGGGGAGATGGTTTTCTTCGGCAACCCGTTGTGCCCGTGCGTGTTTCAGGATTGTCATGGGGTAGTATGTTCCCCCTTTGACCGTGGCATCATTGGCGATAATCATCACCTCTTTGCCATGAACAGAGCCGATTCCAGTAATTATTCCAGCAGCTGGGGCTTCATTGTTATACATATCATAAGCGGCAAATGGGGAGAGTTCCAGAAAAGGGGTGTTTTTGTCCAAAAGGCGCATTACCCGATCACGGGGAAGAAGTTTTTTACGCTCTAAATGGCGTTGGCGGTATTTTTCCGGTCCACCGAGCTTGATCTTCTCCAGCCGCTCTTTGAATTCGAGATGCTGTTTTTTATTCAGGTCAAAGTTAAGTTTGTAGTCATCAGATGATGTGCTGATTTTGGTCTCTATTCGAAACATGGCAGGTGTTTCCTTTAATTTAGTATTCTCATGTAGGGCAGGATCCCTGTGATCCTGCCTGCCATATTATATGACAGGGAAAGAATATAGGCGAGAGGGGTGATATTGTCAAAGGGATTTGGATGTTTATAGAAAATTATAAAAGAAATGAGTGATTGTCTCATAGACCATCACTTAATCTTCTTTTTTAACAGGTTGGCGGTACTGCCCCACTCTTGAAGAGGAAATTCACCAACCAAACAATGTCATTTACAAGTATTTCACCATCAAGAGGTATAGCACAGTCCCCTTCATCTAAACAGGCTGGTTCCGTACCGCTTTTAAAGATATAATTTACAAGATAAACAATATCATTAACCAATACCATGTCATCGTTAGGTTCCGCGACATCTCCACGATGTACACAACAGAAATCATCACCATTGCAATCCTGGTCAATTCCATCATCTATTATTTCAGGTGCACCGGGATGAATATTTTCATCAGTATCATCACAATCATCATTATTTGTTGAAAATCCTGAGGGACATACACCGGCATGAATTGTGACAACATATGGAGAGCCGTAGGTATCGTAATCATTATCATCATAACAATAAATATTATCAACTCCATCACAGTTCTGGTCTATTCCATCTTCAGGTAAATCATATACCCCCGGGTGGATATTGGGATCGTCATCATCACAATCAGTACTATCTTCTACAAAACCTAACTCCTCATGACAATGACCACATACTGATAAGTAAATATTATTTATATCTCCATATGTATCTTCATCCGCATCATAATAACAGATTTTACCTTCCCCGCATAAGTAGACGCTAAAATAAAAATTAACATCAAAACCCCAGATAGTATCCATGCTTCCCCAGGCACCATCATAAAAACATGATGATCGTCCGGTACCATTATTTCCATCATCAGAAAGACAGGTTTCATAGTCATTTGGAAATGCTCCTGAAGAGGAAAAAGAGACATGGTAATCGCCGGCAATTCCTATATTTAAAGATGAGAAATCTGCTATTGTACTGTTTGGATAAGCATTATATGTACCTGGGGGAAAAGCAACCTGAGCCAACATATTGTTTATGTCCGGCAGATCAGTGCCATTATCGCCCCACACAGAAATAAATACGGTATCATTTCCAAAGGTACCGTCCTCAGGATCATAAACATAAAATTCCACAAGTTTTAGAGTATCAACAGAAAAGGCAGTGAAACGCATGGCATAAGATTCATCTCCCCAAGTGGGGTGGGGAGCTTTCCATATATAACCAATATTCTGAAAATAACTCATCCAATAACATTCACTATCACGAGATTGATGTACAAACTCATTAATATTGTATTGTGTATTATCTATTAATTGGGGTGTTCTTATCTCTTTTGCATTAGTAATTGTATTTAATAATACAAAAAGAGTTGTTCCGAATAGCATCAGAATAACTTTAAGTCTCATAATATTCCCCTGAAGAAATTATTATTTAAAATTACTGATTGATTATATTTTTTTTAAATAATACATAACCTAACTATTTCATTATCTGCGTTAACTAATGAAATATACAAATATATGATCATTTTGTCAATGTTTGTTTGATTTGTAAGACAGGATATAGGCGAGAGGGGAGATATTGTCAAAGGGATTTGGGGAGATAATTTTTTACAATTGTAGGGGTACGGCATGCCGTGCCCCTACAAAAAATAATATTATTTAATAATCTTGATCACCTGTTTGAACTCGTCCCCTTTGGCGACGCCGAGCATCTCAAAGACAGCCATCTCCAGCGATGTTATATTCACGCCGTATTTCTGCATCGCTTCAAGAGCGATATGCTTGTTCTCAAGCGTCCGGGATGAGACCGCATCGGCCAGAAGATAAACATCAAAATCCTTGTTCAA
>JBDRQG010000119.1:0-5445 GCA_043826475.1 bacterium | reverse complement strand
GAGTTTGGAATCGATAATAACACCCTGCCCTCTTATACCCGGATCAGCCTGAAGATCCATCATTTCAGCCTGAAGTAAAATCATCTTCAGCAGTTCATCTATCCCTTCTCCGGTCTTAGCAGAGATTTCAACCATTATAGTCTTGCCGCCCCACTCTTCAGAAAGGATATTGTGATTTGCCAATTGAGTTCTTATTTTTTCAGGATTGGCATTTGGTTTGTCTATTTTATTTATAGCCACAATAATCGGAACACTAGCGGCACGGGCATGATCAATAGCTTCCACCGTCTGAGGCTGTACGCCATCATCAGCGGCCACAACAAGCACAATAATATCAGTAACTTGAGTTCCACGAGCACGCATGGCCGTGAAAGCTTCATGACCGGGAGTATCAAGAAATGTAATCCTTCCCTCATCCCGCTCTACTTCATAAGCCCCGATATGCTGAGTTATTGCTCCGGCTTCACCGGCAACAACATTAGTCTTTCTTATATAATCCAGAACCGAAGTTTTACCATGATCGACATGCCCCATAATCGTAACAATTGGAGCTCTTGTTTCGAGATGATCAGTTACTTCATCCTCACGCGCCGTATCGCCAACCTCAGCCATTTGCGTAATTTCAAATCCGAATTCGCTGCTTAACATTCCAATGGTATCAATATCCAAACGCTGGTTGATGGTAGCCATCATACCCATTTCAAATAATTTCGTTATCAGTTCTGCCGGCTTTTTGTCCATCAATTTAGCTAATTCGGCTAAAGAAATAAACTCAGTAACCTCAAGTAAATTTGGATTGTAGGCTTCCGGGTTTTCAGTCTCCCCATCTTTACGATATTTCTTTTTCTGTTTCGTAGTTTGGAGGTCAGCCATAGTCGATTTGAAAGTCTTGGCTACTTCGGTACTATCAACTGTATGCCGATTCTTGCGTTTTCGACGGTCTTTTCTTTTCTGCTTTTTTTCAATCTTGCGCATTATCCCAGCTACGGAAGATTTTGCGTTATCTACCTTGATGCCGCCGATCTGAGTCGAAGATGTTTTTTCAGCTGATGTCTTCTCAACCGCTTCTCTCACTTTAGCCCGCTGCTGCATTTCCTGTTTAGCTTCCTGCTTCGATTGAGCAAATTTCTTCTTAATTGCTTCAACCATAGGAGTAGTAGCAATAGACATATGCGATTTTGGTTGAAATTTCAATTCCTGTAGAATTGAAAGCATCGCATTCGATGAAATCTTATAATCCTTAGCCAGTTGGTATATGCGTTTTTTTTCTGATACCATGTATCCTTTTACCTTTCGGATTTAATCCTACAAGGACGTTGAGAGTAATCTACAGAAGCCAATATTATATAACTGACTATCCTTGTCCTCTTCAATGTCTTCGCTCTCAACTTAACTTTCTTTAATATCCTCGTCTTCAATGTCATCATCAGCAAAATCGGGGGCGGTTGCTTCAGGGACTTCATCCTCTTCCGTCACAAAATTCTCATCATCCTCAAATACATCCCCGACCGAAAGCTTATCTTCTTCATGCTTGGGTTTTTCTACACCCTTAGCTTCGTCTTCTTTAAGTTTCTTGAAATAGTCAGATTCCAGTTGTTCAACAAAAGCCTTGGCCTTTTCCAGCAGAGTTTCGGCTGTTTTTAAACCCAAACCTTCAATTTTAATTAGTTGTTCCAATGGAGTAGTGGCTAATCTCTGGATCGAACCGATATCGACATCAGCCAGACGCTCCTCAAGTTTAGCGCCAACCCCTTCGAGTTGTCCGACCGGAACCAGCATTTCAGCTTCATGGTGCTTGGCTTCATTATATTCGGTTTCAGACATGATGTTGACTTTCCATCCCGTCAGCTTAGAAGCCAGTCTGGCATTTTGTCCGGCACGGCCAATGGCCAGTGAAAGTTTGTCATCTTCGACCGCAACGGTCATTTTCTTTTCAAGATCATTAACATTGATATTGACTACTTTAGCTGGAGCCAGAGCTCTGGTAACGAATACTTCCGAGTTAGAAGAGTATGGTACGATGTCTATGCGTTCGTTGTTTAACTCTCTAACAATAGACTGAACTCTTACCCCTTTGATACCGACACATGCACCTACCGGATCAATCCTGTCATCCGAAGAATAAACAGCAACCTTGGCTCTTTCCCCTGGTTCTCTGGCTATAGCTTTTATTTCAATAACTTTTTCGTAAATTTCAGGAACTTCCAAAGCAAACAAATGCTGCAGAAATTCATTGCAGACTCGGGAAAGAATAACCTGCGGTCCGCGCATGGATTTCTGAACATCCATAATGTAAGCTCGAACTCTGTCTCCCTGGCGGAATTTTTCCTTGGGGATCTGCTCTTTAATCGGTAGGATTCCTTCACCCCGGCCAAGATTGACGATTACATTTCCTTTATCAATCTGCTGCACCACCCCGGAGACAAGAGTGTTGACTTTATCGATAAATTCGTCATAGATTCTGTCACGTTCAGCTTCACGGACTTTCTGGATAAGGATCTGTTTGGCTGCGGCAATAGCATTGCGGCCAAATTCCACTTCATAATCGATATAGATTTCTATTTCATCTCCTAATTGCGCTTCAGGGTCCATTTCCTGAGCTTCAACAAGGAGTATCTGGAGGTTTTTATCCGTGACGTCCTCAACTACCTCTTTTGTAGCGATCATAAGCAGTTCATTATTTTTGCGGTCAAATCTGAAACTGATATTGTCGGTGAAGGTATATTTCTTCTTCGCGGCAGCAATCAGACTGGCCTGTAGCGTTTCAAGGACCGCATCAAATTCCAAATTCTTTTCACGAGCGATTAATGTAATTGCTTCGATCATGTCAAAAGCCATATTCTATCTCCATTAAAAAACAATTTTGGCTTGTTTTATTTCAGACAGAGGAACAACCAATGTCTTTTCTTCATCCTTAAGTTCCACTTCGTTATCTTTAACGCCAATAATTTCAGCCGTTAATTTCTTTTTACCTGTATCCTCAAATTCAACCCGAATCGTTTCACCAATTCGATATTTAAAATCAACCAATGACTTAAGAGGACGATCAAGGCCGGGCGATGAGACTTCTAATGTATAACCCCGTTCAAACCAATCGGTTCCATCTATCATATCACCAATAACACGTGAAATATGAGCGCATTTTTCAAGATCAGGTCCGATGTCGCAATAAACAAAAAAACGGAGAGTAGTATCACGCTTATATCGCGACAAAGCCATATCGGCAACCACACAATTTTCCAGCCTTAATGGTTCCTCAATCAAATCGAGTATCTTTTTTTTCAGTACTTCTTCACTCATACCTATCCACTAATATACAAAAAGTGGGCTTCTCACCCACCGTAACTAAATAATATAAAGTATATTCTATTGTTATGCAACAAAATAATATCTAATTGACTCTATCCAGCACCTCTTTAACTTCAGCTAAAATATTGTCCAGGTTAACCAAAGCCATATCCGATTCCGACCTGGCTTTTAGCTCTACCTTGCCATCTTTCAAGGACTTATCTCCAATTGTAATTCTTACGGGTAGCCCGATTAGATCAGCATCATTAAATTTTACTCCAGCTCGGTCATCGCGGTCATCATAGAGAACGTCAATCCCAGCTTCATTTAGTTCCTTATATATCTTATCAGCAGCCTCCAAATGCTCCACTTTGCTAACATTAAGGGGAATCAAATGAACCATAAAAGGGCCAATATTTTTAGGCCAGATTATCCCTTTATCATCATAATATTTTTCCAGAGCAGACTGGGGTGTACGAGTAATTCCAATTCCATAGGAACCCATAATAATTGGATGATCTTTTCCTTCGGCGTCCAGATATTTCGCTCCAAGAGATTCGGAATATTTTGTTCCAAGCATAAAAGTATTGCCGACTTCGATCCCCTGTTTGGAATTTAGCCTGCCACCGATGCAGCGAGGACAAAGATCACCGTTCTTGGTAGAGGATAAATCAATTACTTTCGCAGCTTTAAAATCTCTATCAATATTAACATTAAGATTATGTTTTTCGGACTCATTGGCTCCAACAATCATGTTTTTCATTTTAGCTACCAATGGGTCAACATAAATGTCAACATCTTTCAACCCGACCGGACCGGCAAATCCAACCGGAGCAGATGTATATCTCTGCACCTGTTCAGGGGTAGCCATTTCAAGCTCAATAGCGCCGATTGCATTTTGAAGCTTGATCAGATTCAGTTCTCGATCCCCCCGCACCATCGCCGCTACCGGTTTATCATCAGCCATATACAGTAAGGTTTTGGCTAATTGTTTGGCTTCAACTTTAAGAAAAGCGGTAACTTCTTCAATTGTCGCCGCTCCGGGGGTATCAACTTTTTCAATAGCTTTAAGTTCTTCATTCGCTTGTTTCTCATCAATCTTAAACTCCGCCTTTTCGACATTGGCGGCATATTCGCATTTGTCACAGAAAAATATGACTTCCTCTCCCCCGTTGGTATCTACCAAAAGCATAAATTCATGCGCCGCTTTGCCGCCCATAGCCCCTGAATCCGATTCCACTTTAACCACATCAAGACCAGCTCTTTTGAAAATACGGAAATATGCATCAACCATCTTCTGATAAGATACCATGAATGATTCTTCGGTAGCATCAAATGAATAGGCATCCTTCATCAGGAATTCACGTCCCCGCATTAAACCAAATCTTGGACGAATTTCATCGCGGAACTTGACCTGAATCTGGTAAAGATTCAATGGCAGTTGACGGTAGCTTTTGATTTCACCTTTTATGAGGGTAGTAACCGTTTCTTCGTGAGTTCCACAGAGAACCATTTCATGCTGATGACGGTCTTTCAAACGCATCTGCTCTTTGCCAACTGTATGATAGCGTCCGGTTTCAAGCCAGATTTCAGCTGGGCAAAGAACCGACATGGTAATCTCCAAAGCCCCAGCCCGGTTCATCTCTTCCCGGACGATATTGGAAAATTTTTGAATCACGCGCTGCATCAAAGGGAGATAGATATAAACACCGGAGGCAAGCTTGCGGATAAAGCCACCCCGTAACAGAAGCTGGTGGGAAATGAGTTCAGCTTCAGATTGATTTTCTCTGAGAGTCGGTATATACATTTGCGACCAACGCATATTTTAGTTCCTTATATAGCAACGAGTTGCGATTTCAGTTAAAGCATATAATCAGATTAAACTGATTAGAATTTAAGAAGATAAGAATTTATTGCAATAAATCAAACAAAATTGTAGGAATGGGAAAGTACCAAGATATGTACGCCATAAGTCCCCGTATGCCCCAAAGTTATTGTGGGCGGTACACGCCCTAGTGTGCCCAATAAATCACATAACATTAGCCATCAGACGAGGCAGGTCTCACCTGGAGCGTCTGCCAGGCACAAAATCAACCTTGTGGGATTTATTTATTTTTTGACCAATCGAATTATTGGCGGAACACGCCCTGCTAATTG
>JBDRQG010000118.1:0-7167 GCA_043826475.1 bacterium | reverse complement strand
AGGATTATCCACATGGGGGAAAGGTTCCCCAAGCTTGGGGATTGAATTTTCTATGTGGGGGAAGGTTTCCCCCAGGTGGGGGAAAGTCCGCCCCAGGTAGGGGATTGTCTCCCCAAAGTCGGGGAAAGGATTTTTAACATGAGGGAAGGCTTGTCCTACATGGTTTTCTTTTTTCCCATGGCTGAAGCCCCCGACAAGCCGGGGCAGGCAATAGGTTTCAACAATGGACACAGCATTGAAACCCATGAATGGATTCATGGGAAGATTAATAAAACATTGCACCGGGCAAACTCGCTTTCGGTTCTTTCAGAAAACCTACTTTTTCATCATAGGCATATTTCAAATGATTTTCGTACGAAATATACTGATACAAATCACTTCCCGGAGTAGCTGATTTAATAATCGCCTGATACTTTTGAAATTCCTGCTGATAGATCGATATCTGGAATTTTTTAAGAGCATTTTTCAGTTTTTCAAATTCAATGAGAATATTATCTTTTTCCTCCTTTAGTAAATCACGCTCTTTCAAGCAAGCCAGCAGTTCAATCAACCTATCCATATTTCGCTGGCTGTCTTCAGTTCTTAATATGAAAATGTCGGTTTTGGGTTGTTCTTCAATCAATGTAAAATCCGAAACAGGGGTCTGGTCTTCTCTTCGCACATCATAATTCAACTCAGAAATAGCAGAAAGAAATTTTTCCGCCTTCGCTTCAAAATTTAATCGCCCGAAATACTGTTCGGATAAATTATAAAAATCTTTGCTCTCGTATTCCTCTTCATTGATGATATTGTTTATGCATTCTTTTTGATACGAAAAATGTTTGTATACCCGATAATTTCCGAGATTCACTAAAAGCATTTTTCCTCCTAATACGCCATACTCCCCGTTGCGATTGCAGCGTCCGGCAACCTGAACGATGGAATCAAAAGGTCCGAAATCCCGGTAAACCGTTTCAAAACTGACGTCCACACCGGCTTCGATCAATTGGGTTGAAACCACGATTACTTTCTCTTGATTGCTCAGTCTGGACTTAATTTCATCGATTATCAGTTCCCGGTCATAAGGAGTAAGATTCGTGGTCAAACAATATTTGTGGTACTCCTTATATTGTTTTTCAATGAATTGATAACATTCGATTGCCATTCTTTTTGTATTCATCACGAGCAAGCAGTTATCGCCGTTAAAATTATCCCGAAATTCCGCAAGAAATGTGTCCTGATCTTTCTCTTTGGTATTGATACTGAGTTTAACCCGATTAAAAAGCGCAGCCGTCATATATTTCGCCGAATCAACCAGTGAAACCGTTGTGCGTTTATCCAAAATATTCGGTTGGGTAGCCGTAATCAGTAGAAAATAGATATTGAATCGCTCGCCCAATATTTTGAAACATTCACAAATCAAACGATAGTAGTCCGGGTCGACGTTTTGAACTTCATCAAGAATCACGATCGAATTCACAATGCTGTGGAATTTCTTGAGCATCCGGTTTTTATTGCCGATAATGGTATGAAAGAACTGGACAAACGTCGTTACAATCATCGCCGATTGCCAGGATTCCACCAGTAATTGATCGTCAAGGTAATCCTTATAACTTCGGTTTTCGGAATCTACTCGGTTGACAATCTCCTTTTCGGTCAGGTAATGATGTTTCAGCAGGTAGCGGGAAGGCCTGGCGGAATAGGCACTGCCTTTATTGAATTGAATAATTTTTTCAAACTCCGTATAATTCTGATCAATGATAGACGTATAGGGCAGGCAGTAAATGATCCGACCGGACCCAGGAGACAATTTTTTCTTGAGCGAATTGGCGAACGCCAAACATCCGTAAGTCTTCCCGATACCGGTTGGCGCCGTAATCGTGTAAAAATGATGTTCCGGGAAAATTTGATCGGAATGGGCAATTTCATTCAGAAACTGCGTTCTGGATTGATTGAGCGGATTATCCAGTGAGAATTTTTCAGGATTCTTTCGGCGGCAATCTTCGACGAACGTAAGAATATCGTTCACCGGTTCTGCAAGATTGCCTTTAAAATAATCATTGGTCAATCGGGCCGCATCTTTTTTATCGTTGTCTGTCAGCAGGGAAAACAGGTAGTTGGTAATAAAGAACATCTCGATTGCCGCCTCCCGGTTTTCGGCAAGATCAGAAACGAAATCACCGGAACACTCCAGGAAATCCTTCAACTCATCGGGTTCCAAACCAACGATACAGTGAATATCGATATTGTATTTCCGATAAAACGCCGCCAATTCTTCCAGACGACTTCCGACTATGTTGTCGATTTGATCCCGGAAAACACCAAAGTTAATGTCGTTGTTTGACAGGTCGAACGACGTCAGGTGGTTGTGGTGCCGGTAAACGACATGAAACGCTACATAAGCCCATTTGTCTTCAGGAAACTCGTTTTTGACAACATGGTAACAAACCGCTGCCGAAAGCAAACTGTGAGCAGAAAGATTGCTTGGGTGTGTCTTTTCCCGAACATGCCGCTGGAAAAAGGAAGTGGATTTCCCAAAGTCGTGCAAAATTCCGATTAGAAAAGACAAACGCGCCAAATCATTTTTATCGATTTGCGATAGGTTCAAACGATGCCTTTGTACTTCTGCGGTCGATGCCTCTGCCACATTCAGAAGATGCTCGAACAGGCTTTTCTCAGGTAAATTGCCTTCCGCCGGATGGGAAATTAACCGCATATATACCACCACCTCGAAAATCCATGAATTAATTCATGGGTATCCAAACTAATAGAATGAAATATATCTGTCACCTTCAAGCAAATAACAGTTCTTAAAAGCACCTTTCAGCCGTTTTCCGCTACTCTCGAAATAGACTCTCTTGACCATTGTAGGTTCTCTGCCAGTCTGTTTTTTTCCTACCACTTTTTTAAAATGGATTGGCATTTGCTCGGAAATTATGCGTATGTCGCCATCGGTAGTAAAGTCCGTCCAGTTTTCTTCCACGCAAATCGAGTCCAGGTACTCGCTCTCCGGTAAAAATTTAAAATCCGTTATGATTCGGAAGTCCCCGATGAAACCGCGGAACTGTCGCTGTCCCATGTACAATCCGTAGCCGAAATCGCTCTCGGCAAGATGTTGCTCTAGATTTAATAATGTGTCATTATCCGAACAGTAACCGATATAGATACAATATTCGATATATCCATTTTCTGATGCCATCAGGAGTTCCAGTTTACACTGGGAATGTTGGGCCAATCCTTTAGGATTTCCTTTCGCGATCAGATCAAAATATTTCGTATGAAAATAGTTCATCGACTGGGTTTGTTTGCGAATCTCGATCCCCGGAGAAACAGACACGGAGATTTTACACCTATCCTCACTGAATATCTCGTAATATTCATCACGCGGTATTTTCAGAATTGACGCCAGTAAACCGATAACGACCGTACGCGGTGGAACCAGGTAGGATAACGAGGATGAATTCGTATAAAATTTTCGGAAATGAGCAAATTTTCCGCAAAGTTTAAAGAAAATGATTCGATCAATATCAGGCTTCATAATCGACCCTATTTGGTTTCATCAATGTTGAGCAGTTTCATCTTTCCCTTATAATTTTCCTGTAAAGAATCCCAGCCTTTAATATCGATCGAATCATCCTTCCAGTAGATGATTTCGGAAATCGGCTTGCCTGCTAAATATTCAGTCAATTTTTCAATATTGAGAGTAAGCTGCCCGATCTCCCGGACTTCGTGCTCGGCGACTTTATAATCAAGCGAAATGTATTCCCGTAAATCTTTGAGAATCGATTTATCATCGGACGCCTCAACCCGCAAATACAAGCGGGGAGCCTGTCCGGTTTTGGAACGGGTTCGGGAAAAGGGAATCGCTTTGATCATTGCCCGGTCGAACAACTTTATATCATCATCGCTGAGTTTGGTGTCCTTCGCAACGTTAGCATTAATCCCACCGCTGAACGCAATCAAAGAGTACTTGACTCTAAAATCTTTACCGATTCCTTCATGGGAGCCAAAACTTGATGTAATTGTGGAACTCTCGTTGATCTCCACCGGATTGAGTGAGTATCCCCAATTGAACTGGATCGGACCGGTAAGATGTGTATTTTCCCCACTTTCTGCAAATACAGCCCCGAAAAGCCGTACATCAATAAGATCCGTATGTGTCTTATTGTCTTTTTTTAGTTGTGCTCCGCGCTCTTTCGCATCCTTTGCATTTTCAGTCACAAAAATCGACTTCCCCAAACCATCCTCGAAGTAATCTCTCAGATAGCGTTTCAGGCGAACATCGCTCACCAAATTGGTTCCGGTATCGTAATCCATACGCGGCTTGTTTTCATTGTCCATGTCGCCGTTCGGATTAGCCATTTTGGCATCATAAATGAAAAGAATCTCGCTGTTTTTTGTGATACACATTTTAGTTTCCTCCATTAGAATTGTCATCTTTGATTGTTTTTTCATAAACAAATTTCATCCTGAGATAGTCATCGAAAGAAATCCCGGTTAATAAGTAAAAGACCACTTCATCGGGCTTCATATCGGATTTCTCAATTCCCTGTAAACGATCCATGATATTGCCCCAGATACCTTTTTCTTCAAATACCTTATAGATATTTGAAAATTCACGAACCTGATTGACCAGATTGGGAATTCTTCTGGTTAGCATGCCATTGAAATTTAATTTTTTCAGAAAATTCGAACTTTTCTCCTTTTGGGCATTTTTAATCTTAGAAATTACCGTCCCTAAAAGGAATAATCCCTGTCGATACATATTATTGCTGTAAATGTCTTCATGAGTTTCAAAAAAAATTCGATATTCTTCTTTTGAAACATCGGTGACACTTGCTCCCTCTTTCATAGCAGCTCCTTTTTTTAAGATGTTTAGTTTTATAAATATTGTTAATGCCAGTACCATTTTAAATGGTGCAAGACTATCCAGTTTATCGTTATTCATGCGCCTGCGATAAATTTCCACAAAACGACTAACCATTTCATAATAATCGATTTTTCTGTCGGTTAAAAAACCTTCCAGAAAATTGAGCAAATTTTTTCCAAAGATATTAAAGTCGGGATTTTTCCCATGAGAGAAAAATGATGGAAACAGATAATATCTTAAATCACTAATGGTCAACGAATAATTTTTGTCGCCGATTTTCGTCAATGCGTATATATCCGAGTAGTCATCGAAGAAATTGAGTTTGTAGATAAGATTGTTGAGTTCGATATTGGAAATGAGTTTATGGACATCGAATTGCTGGGAGCCCACCGGACTAAAATAGAACATAAGATCAAATAAAGCGTTTTTTCGGTTTGTTTCTTTCAGTAATGCCTTTATCTGGACTATTTCATTTTTATATTCCTGTTTTGATTTGTTAAGTACATCAATAATCTGTTTGAAGACTTTCTCATTAAAATCTTCAAATTGATCAACATGCGGTATCAGGTAACAATACGTGTCGAATAATCGTTTTGAAAATTTATCCACGATATGTTTCATTCCCGTCTGGACTTCGATTAAACAGTCATTACATATCGCGAAAGATTTATAGGCGGATGAATTGGATAGATTTTCGAAATTCAGGTAATTAGTTGTTCCATAAAATTTCATCGGAAGCGGGATATCCTGAATGACGTTTTTAGATTCTTTACATACATGACACACTTTATCTTTGATACTCTTCTCTGCTGTAAATCTATGCTGAAGATCATAATAGCACAGATTAATGTAATCCTTCGCATATTTACCATTTTCATAATCGAAGATTCTTTCCCCGTCAAATAATATCATGTATAAAGAAGGAAAGTTTTTAGTATCCTTGGAATCGACAGAAAGATACAACTTGTTAATAAACCTGTTATACAATTCGTTGATTGATACTTTACTCTTGTCGTCCTCAAATCCATCATGAAAAATTTTCAGAAAAATATCTTTCTGGGAGTCAATTAGAAGATTGTAGTTCAAATAAAATTCGACTTCTTTTTTATTTCCCTTCTGAATGAAGTGTTGATCCTTCGTATAAAAGTCTCTGAACACATTCTCCATCAATATTCGATAATTATTCTTGATGTTGTTTCCAATCCAATCACGGCTACTGGTTTTTTGTAGTTTATCATCAATATACTCGACAGTTTCTTTAAACAACGCCGAATAAATTGTGTCGGCATTATTGGTACTCAGGAATTTCTTTTTATCTTTCGGCGCTCCTAAGCGAAA
Organism: bacterium; assembly: GCA_043826475.1. GTDB lineage: Bacteria > Zixibacteria > MSB-5A5 > GN15 > FEB-12 > DAOWMZ01. Next base: position 980 of record JBDRQG010000118.1, on the reverse strand, counting down.
TCCCAAATAATATTCCCGGTTTGTTTCGGTCAGTTCCCTATCGGACAATTGAATGTTTAATCGCCTATTTTTGAGATCTAAATTGAAACAAATTGCTTTGCCATCCAGAATTGCATTGTCGCTTTTATCTTTTCTGATACGTGGTATTACCGATTGATGAAGAAGGAACATTTTACGTTTCTCCATTTCATCATCCGTATCATAATAACCGGATTTCTTAAGAACAGCTTTACCGATATTTTTGAAATTATTGATCATCTTATCCTCCTTGCTTGGGATATTGATTGTAAACCGTTGAAACGGTTGGCATTGTATCGAATTGAGTTCCTCCGGCCACCCCGGTAAATCGGGGTGTTGCCTCAATGTCTGTTATAAATACAATCCTGTCAATCATGTTATCCTGTCTGCTATAAATAAACAATCTTGTCAATCATGTCCCATAGGGATTCCTTTGGAATTATCATGTCCTATTTCACCCGCTCCACCGTACCGAAGCCCCGGGCCACCTGCTTGCCGATACCGAGATATTCCGGTATATGAAAGTTCACCAGGAATTCCCCGGTAAAGCATACCATCCGGTTGTTTTTAAAATTCCGTTCCAGGCGTTTGAAAAAGCCTTCGACTTTTACTTTTTCAATGTCAGGTATCCAGTAGCCGGCTCCCTTGGAGAGCGTTTTCAGATTTTCCCGGAGCAGATGCCGCAAGAACTGCTGCTGGTCCGCCGGGTCCAGAGTATTGTAGGTTGCATAATTCTCTTCTTTCAACGCCATCCAGGAATTAGTAAAGCGATACTGGATAAAGTCATCGGTTTGTCCCAGTGTATCCTCCCGGATCAAAATGGTTTTTTCCCAGACCTTTTCCCGCCGACCGGCAATAGCAATGTGCTCCACATCGAGAAACACCTCCTTGAGGATATCAATACCATCACTGATTCCGATAATCGTGGGAATTCGATTGAGCGTTTTAAATTGAATCAACGG
>JBDRQG010000117.1:0-3488 GCA_043826475.1 bacterium | reverse complement strand
ACCTCAGTAGGTGAGAAATGAAATTTTATTTCATAATCTCTTAAATCACCATTTCTATAGATAGGAGTTACTAACTTAATAGCTTTATCAGGATTAAACACTTTTAGCCGAATAAATCGTTTGAATTGTTTTCCCCTGAGTTCAACTTCGACTCTTCCAAAATCAAAGAGAACAACCGCATCGGCCTCCTGATACTCTTCTCCCCTGAAATTATCTACAAGTTACACAAAATTTCTCACTAATATATTTTGAGGTTACATCACTAACTCGCACAGCCACGCCGCCAGGAATGCGGCCGGGTTCCCGATGGCATAGCCAAGCAGAGCCATCAGTATCGAAACCGGAACCAGCACGGGATTATGATGCGCCGCTACAATCGGGGCTGAAGCCGCCCCGCCAATATTGGCTGCCGAGGCAATCGCCGCCGTGTGGACATCGACTTTGAAAATCCTGGCTGCTGCAACCAGAAAACCGCCATGAATAAAAATCCATATATAAGCCCCAAGCAAAAACCAAAATACTGAAGAATTTAAATCAGATAGATCAGCCTTGGCTCCCATCCGGGCGACAAATAAATAAACCAGAGCCATCGCAAAAGCATGCGAACTGGGAATTTTATTAGCCTTCGTAAATGATAGTAGGATTCCAAAAAAAGTAACCAGCAGAATTTTATAGGTATTGGTTGAAAAGACCGGCGGCATTGGTGTTATATGTTCGGACAACCACGATGATATAGCCGTTACCGCGAAGCCAATCAATATTAAATATAAATAGTGCCGCATGGCCGGTGTCCCTTTATCAACAATCAATTCTGCGGCTGCTTTTTCAAGCGTATCTACTCTTGATTTGGGCATTTTGGTAAACTTATTGAACCATCCGGAAAAATTCTTGGAGGCCAGCATAATCGGCAACCAAATCAGATAGACTGCATTATCGGCAATAACCGCATAACCAAAATCAAGCGAACTCTCATCAAGTTGAATACCATTTGCCACCGCTAACATGTTGCCCGTCCCACCAATCCAGCTTCCGGCTAAGGCGCCGAATGCTTTCCATGCATCCGGTCCCAAACCATGTTTGACGATCATCAGCCCTATCGGAGCCCCGATCACCACTCCCAGCGTGCCAAGAAGCATTACAAAGATCCCCTTGCCCATTACCCTGATAGTTGCCAGAATGTCAACTTCAAGAAGCATGATAACCAGAAACATCGGCAGGACATTATCCCCCATAAAATCATAGACACCTGATTTGTTAGGTATGATTCCGGTATTGGATAAGAGGACCGGGGTCAGATAAATAAATATCAAGGGGGGGAAATAATTGAAGAAATTCCATTTGGTCTTTTTTTCGATATAGAAGAAAAATGAAGTCACCGCCGCCAGCACAGCCAGTATACCCGCCGGTGATGAGATAAACGTATCATGCATCCGTTGTCCTCCAGAGTATTTTGATCAATGTAAAGAGAACAAATTCAAAAAACAATTTCTTTTCATTTTTTATTTATTGTATTAATATTCCATCCATGTCTGACAAAATAAAACTAAAAAAAGATTACACTCTCGCCAACTGCTGCACACCTTGTGTGTCTGATGAAATAATTGGATACTACAGCTACAACAACATCCTCAAAGTTCACAAAAAAAACTGCCCCAATTTAAATAAGGCCGAGCAGGAACGTTTGGTGCAACTTGAATGGAAAGACATAATTGAGGATGCCACCCCTTTTGAACCTGATAATGATTATAATCAATTGGATGAGAATGACTGGCGGGTGCTCGAACATCATAGAGAATATGGTGTTGATTACTCACTGGTAGTAGCCCGCAAGCTAAACATCCCCAAACAGGCTGCTTTTGACTGCCATAAAAAACTTCGCGAAATGGGTTTGCTTGAGCGGGTAAAGCCCCTTATTATCCAGTATCGCAAAGGGATTGTTGATAATAAATGGATCAAGCATCGTAATCATACATATTACAATTTGACAAATAAAGGGAAGAGTTACCTTGACTACTATCTCGAATATCTCGAAAACAGATGATCAAAATTTCTTTTTGAAAAGATCAACCATTTATCTTATTCTATCCCATTTTATAATAGTATTGATTTTTGCATTTACCCGGCTGGTTGATGGCGATGAAGGTTTTTATTTGATCGCTGCCCAGGAAGTTTGGAATGGCCGGACATTATATTTAGATTTCTTCTACCCACAGATGCCTTATCTCCCTTACTTTTTCTCTCTCATATCTGGTCATGGATTTACAACGCTCTTTATAGCCCGCCTTATAGGAGCGGTATTTTCATTATTTACAATTATACTTTTTACAAGGATAGTTTGTAAGATCACAGTTAACAATTCAGTGCGTACCGCTCTACTCTTTCTTTACGCTTTTAATGCTCTGATAATCATATGGCATCCAACTGCCAAAACCTATATGTTCACCGATTTTTTCCTGATGTTTTCATTTTTGAGTTTTCTCTACTACCTCCAAACAAAATCTACAAAGATGCTGATTGCCACTGCCATATCAATTGCTCTGGCTGTTAATTTCCGTTCGGTATTTGCACCATTGATTATATTTTATGCCGTTCTATTTTTCTTCAATTCAAATACAAATAAAATTAAAAATATAACAACATTCTTAATTTCAGTAATAGTTGTCTCTATTCCAACAATCTATCTGATGATATTAAGTCCTGATCATTTTTTCTTCGATAATTTCGGCTTTCATACTATGCGGGCTGACTGGATGACCATCGGAGATGGATTAGCAAATAGATTAATTACAATTGGGAAAATAATCGTTAATCCTCAGATTGTGGTAATATTGTTAGTCCTTATTTCTTATCAGCTTTGTAAAAGAAAAAGTGTCGATAAAAACATTTCAAACTTTAAATGGTATCAATCCCCTTCCAAATTAGCGGGAATAATGGCTGTTATTATTACATTCATTTATCTCCTCCCAAAGCCGATTTTACAGCAATATTTTCTGCAGGTTATCCCATTTGCATTATTCGCTTCGATCAAAGGACTTGAATTTTTCTTTTCCGAATCAAAAATGAAATTCTGGAATAAATCCAGAAATTCAATTACCAAAACAGCATTTACGGTATATATCCTGGGCATATTACCTTATATTTTTGTTTTTATACTCGGGGTCAGAGAGCAGGATGGCTCACAGAATCTTAGAAATATGCATCAGATGTGTTCATACATTCAAAAGGAATCAACGAGCAAATTGATCCTGGCTGAATGGCCGGCGATCCCTCTTCTTGCCGAAGTATCTAATCTGGATGGTTTAGAATTTCTTGGATTTGAATTCCCCCTGCCTCTTACCCCTGAAGAAAGCCGGAAATATCATTTGGCCCTCGATAATGAAATCAGAGATAATATAGTTAAGCATAAACCGGATTTTATAATAGTCAAGTATGATCCAGCTTTACCATTAAGGCCGGTTATCAATGAATTATATAACCCTGACACTTCT
>JBDRQG010000116.1:0-10075 GCA_043826475.1 bacterium | reverse complement strand
GGATGAATGTATTTTGCTTTTTTAATATTCTTCTCATCGGATAAGGCATTTAAAACCTGTTCCACGCTGTCATGAGAAAAATCACCAAGAGACTCGAATCTATCAACCAATTCCTGCAATCTATCGGCTGCTTCCGGTGTGAAATTTTTCTTAACCGCCTCTTCTTCATATTTGTAATCGAATGAAAAAAAGTACGAGCTCATTTCCACAAAATCAGTAACTCTTTTTACCCGCTCTTTCAGGGCACCTATCACCTGGCGGAGATATTCCCATCTCGTCTCCAGCCAGTATTTGGATGTAAGACCTGCCTCAACCAGCATTGGAGCAACCAGAGTGGCCAAATAATGATCGCTTTTCATTTTAATGTGCTCTTTGTTGAACGATAACATCTTCTCTTCATCGAAAATGGCATTGGAGCTATTAAAATTCTTAACATTAAAAACCTTAACTAATTCATCGATCGTATATAATTCACGATCATCCTTTGATGACCATCCTAAAGTACAGAGGTAATTAAATAGTGCGTCAGGGATTATTCCTTCGGCGCTGTATTCATTGACATCCTTATCACCCAGTCGTTTTGATACCTTTTTCTTATCCGGCCTGAGAATCAAGGGGATATGTCCAAATTCAGGGATTTCAAAACCAAGAGCCTCATATATAATAATCTGCTTAAAAGTATTTGTAATATGATCATTTCCTCTGATCACATGCGAGATATTCATCTCATGATCATCTACCACTACCGCCAGATTATAAGTAGCAGAACCATCGGAGCGGGCAATTATAAAATCCTCAAGATCACAATTTTGCTTGATAAGATCACCGCATACCAGATCATGAAATTTAGTCTCCCCCTCAGGAATCTGGAGTCTTATAGCGTATTCATCACCGGCATCCAGTCTTTTTTGGATTTCTTCGGGAGATAACTTCAGACACTTCCGGTCGTAAATATAAGAACCTTTTTCAGCGGCTACTCTGTCCCGTTCATTTTTTAACTCTTCCGAGGTACAAAAGCAACGATACCCTTTGCCGCTCTCAAGAATTTTCTGGGCGTAGATTTTATAAACATCTATGCGCGAGGATTGATGAATTATCTCTTCATCCGATTCCATCCCCAGCCACTTAAGGGCATCGATAATCGGCTGAACCAGATCGAGCTGATTTCTTTCCAGATCGGTATCCTCAATGCGGATCAGAAATTTTCCTCCGGTATGGCGGGCTAAGAGCCAGTTGAAAACTGCTGTTCTGGCAACACCGACATGAAGATAACCGGTAGGTGATGGGGCGATGCGTACTCTGACAGGTTTATCATTCATAAATCATATCTCATAATTATTTCCGCGATCCGGGCCGCTTTTCTTCTCATCATCATGTGTAGTCGATTCATTTATGTTCTCCGGTCTGGAAGGTGGCGGTGGCGGTGCTTTGATACTACTGTCAGGTCTGACATACATAGATGCTGCTGCTTGTTGCGTGTGGATAGGAGTGGGTAACTTTACAGTGATATCTTCAGTATTTATTTCCAGACCGCCGATTAATTTAGCCAGTAGATTGTAAATAAAAACGCAAATCACCACCCAAATCGTCCCAAAAACTGCTCCTCCGATTGAAAACATAATGGGGACAATAATGATCATACCCAACAGAGTAATATCCTCATTCCCCATAATATCAAGAGGTAATACCCCTGCCGATGACATGAAGGATAGCATGAAAGCATAAAAAACACCAAATATGAAGCCAACGATCAAATGGATAAAGACCGAAATCTTTATCAGGCTCCAAATACCTATCGATTTAATTTCAAGTTTCATAATATTTCCTGTATTAAAAAGCTATCTTCTTTCAATTGAAAGAAGATAGCAACTTGGACTGAAAATTCAAGAGATATTATTAAATTATGATTTCTTGATCAGGAAACGGGCATCAACCGCCATACATTGAGATTTTTCCGGCGAGGCAATAAAGGGGTTGATATCAATCTCTTCAAAACAATCAAAATCCTTCACCAATTGTGAAAGCCTGAGCAAGGTCTCTTCGACAGTGGCAATATCTACCGGTGGAGCCCCGCGATAACCTTTCAAAAGCGGATAAGATTTTAATGACTGTACAATTTCCCGGGCATGGCTGCTTGAAAGAGGGGTAATGCGGAATGCAACATCTTTCATAATTTCAACATAAATTCCACCTAAACCAAACATGATTAAAGGCCCGAAAGAGGGGTCAACAACCATCCCCATCACCGTTTCAATCCCGCCGGAAACAAGCTTTTGCATAGCTACGCTGAATTTCCCACCGGCCTTAAGCTCCTCTTCCACCCGTTCCTTTAGACCGGCAAATGCGGCTTTGATCTCCTTATCGGTACGCAAATCAACCATAACTCCACCCTTCTCGGTCTTATGAAGGATTGGAGGAGTATTAATTTTCATAACCACCGGATACCCGATTTTTTCTGCAACTTCAACCGCCTCTTTAGCAGAGGAAGCATATTTATAACCGGCAGCCTGTATGCCATAAGCCTTAAGAATCTCAATAGCATCCTCACTGACAATGGCATTTCTATTTTCAGAGCGGGCTTTATCTACAATCTTTTGAACCTTCTCCATATTGACATTAAATGTTTTGAATTTACCCCTGGAAGCGGCAATGCGCTGGCGGTAATGTTCTATAGTCTGGAGGGTCTTGGCTATCGCCTCAGGAAATATATAAACCGGAATCTTATGTTCTTTCAAAAATTCGATTCCATCAGAATAAAATCCGGCCCCCATAAAACAGGCTAACACTGTCTTTTTGGTATCAGCAACGGATTCATAAATATGCTTGGCTACTTCCAGTTCATTAATCGTAACCGGAGGAACAAAAATGGGAATGATAGTGTCATACCGATTATCATTTTTGACAGCATCAAGAGTCATTTTGAACTCTTTAGGACCGGCCCCGGCGACCATATCCATCGGATTGGAAAATGAAGCATCAGCGGAAATAAATGTCTTTAGTTTTTTTATCGTGGGAGCTGATAATGGGGGCATTTCCATCCCGTTATTTATCAAGGCATCAGTCGCTAATATTCCGGGACCACCGGCATTTGTAACTACAACGACTCGGTTGCCTTTAGGAACCGGCTGCATCGACAAAGCCTTGGCCACGTCAAAAAGCTCTTCAACCGTATCTACTCTCATAACACCAGCCTGATCAAAAAGGGCATCAACCCCTACATCCAGTCCGGCTAAAGCACCAGTGTGCGATGAAGCAGCTTTAGCACCCAAGGTAGTGCGTCCTGATTTTACTGCGACGATCGGTTTATATCGAGAAATTTCACGGGCAATTTTTGTAAAGTTTCTTGGATTACCAAAATTTTCCAGATAGAGCAAGATAATGTCCGTGTTGGGATCATCTTTGAGGTATTCCAAAATATCGTTGGAAGAAATATCAGCTTTATTGCCAATTGAAGCTACCACCGAGAAACCAATACCAAGCATGTTGGCTGTATTCATAATCGCTTCACCCATCGCTCCGGACTGGGTGATAAAGCCAATTCTTCCTTCACGGGGATACACTTTTCCAAAGGTTGCATTTAGATTTACTTCAGGATCGGTATTAACAACCCCAAAACAATTGGGGCCGATCATCCGCATGCCATAATCCTGAACGACTTTTAAAACTTCCTTCTCCCTTTTTTTTCCTTCAGAGCCGACCTCTGAGAATCCGGCTGATATAACAACAACCCCTTTAACCCCTTTTTCACCACATTGCCTGACTACTTCCTTAACACCCAGTTTAGGAACAATAACAATTGCCAGATCAACCGCATCGGGGACGTCAAGTATTGTCGAATAGGCTTTTATGGAATGAATAACAGTAGCTTGCGGGTTTACCGGAAAAACCTTGCCGTTGAATTCTGCAATAAGGATATTATGCAGCGTTTCACGCCCGATGCTTCCTTTTTTGCTTGAGGCTCCGATAACAGCTACTGATTTTGGTTTAAAAATACTTTCGAGAGAATGTCTCATTTTATAATAATTCCATTTCTAAGTCAAAAATTGCTAAACCTCAATTATAAAACCACATTAATCTATCAGGTATCCCCGATAGTTATCGGTAGAATATTGATAATAAAAAGAAAGCGCAATAGTAAATCTACTGCGCTTTATAAAACAAAGATATATCAGTATTTATTCGGTACCGGTCCGACCCTTCCCTGCCCCTTTTTTCATCCGAATATTAGCCTGAGCGGCTGCCAAACGGGCAATTGGGACCCTAAAAGGAGAACAGGAGACATAATCAAGACCAACTTCGTTGCAGAATTCAATTGAAGCGGGATCTCCGCCATGTTCACCACAAATACCAACCTTGAGATCTGGGCGAACCGAACGGCCTTTTTCCTTGCCCATTCTCACCAATTGGCCGACACCAATTTGATCGAGTGAGATAAATGGATCTCCGGGTAATATTCCTTTTTCAATATAATAACCAAGGAATTTACCGGCATCATCGCGAGAGAAGCCCATCGTCATCTGGGTCAGGTCATTGGTTCCAAAACTGAAAAATTCAGCTTCTTTGGCAATTTCATCAGCAGTCAAGGCCGCGCGAGGAATTTCAATCATAGTGCCAATCATATAATTCAGCTTTTTGATTTTATTTTTGGCTATGACTTCATTTGCTACCCGCTGGACAACTTCTTTTTGGTTCCTGAATTCATTGATATGCCCAACTAAAGGAATCATGATTTCAGGTAAAACTGTCATTTTCCTCTCTTTAGTAAGTTCACAGGCTGCTTCAATTATTGCTCGCACCTGCATTTCAGTGATTTCCGGATAGACAATCCCCAAACGGCAGCCGCGATGACCCAGCATTGGGTTAATTTCATGAAGTTCGTTAATTCGCTTAACAACCTTCTGAAGTTTTTCCAGTTTTTCTTCATAATCATCATCGGTTTTGTTGAGTTTATCAATTTTTTGCTGTACCTCTTCACGTCGGGGTAAGAACTCATGCAAAGGTGGATCAAGAGTACGAATAGTAACCGGTTTCCCTTCCATAGCAATAAAGATTTCTTTGAAATCTTTTTTCTGAAATTTAAGAAGTTTATCCAAGGCAACCTGACGTTCCTCGGGGGAATCGGCTAAAATCATACGCTGAACAATGGGAATACGATCCTCGGCAAAGAACATATGCTCCGTGCGGCAAAGACCAATTCCTTCTGCTCCGAATTTTATCGCCTGTTCACAGTCGCGAGGAGTATCAGCATTAGTTCTAACCTTGAGAACCCTGTTTTCATCTGCCCAGCTCATAAACTCTGAGAATTCTCCGGAAAGTTCCGGTTCAATGGTTGGGACATTGCCCAATATAACTTCGCCGGTTGAACCATTGAGAGTAATAATTTCACCCTCTTTGATAATCAATTTTCCAATCTGTAGTTGTTTTTTACGGGGGTAAACTCTGATAGCTTCAGCGCCTGAAACGCAGCATTTGCCCATACCGCGAGCAACAACAGCGGCATGTGAAGTCATCCCGCCTCGAGCTGTGAGAATACCTGCGGCTGCATTCATGCCTTCGATATCATCAGGGTTGGTCTCTTCACGAACCAGAATAGTAGTTTGTTTCCCGCTATAATTAACAACATCTTCAGCTGTAAAATAAACCTTTCCAGATGCTGCTCCAGGTGATGCCGGGAGGCCTTTTGTAAGGATTTCATATTTGGCTTTTGGATCGATACTGGGATGAAGCAGGTGATCCAATTGCTGCGGCTCGACTCTTTCCAGAGCTTCTTCCTTAGTGATAAGCTTTTCTTTTACCATATCAACGGCAATTTTTATTGCCGCCTGTACAGTACGCTTGCCACTTCTTGTCTGAAGCATGAATAATGAATTTTCCTGTATGGTAAACTCAAAATCCTGAACATCACGGTAATGTTTTTCCAGTCGCGTGGTTATTTCTTTCAGTTGCTTATAAGCATCGGGCATTTCCTGTTTTAATTTGGTAATTGGTTGAGGCGTTCTAATTCCAGCAACAACATCCTCTCCCTGGGCATTTACCAGATATTCACCGTAAAATTCCTTATCACCAGTGGCTGGATTACGAGTGAAACCAACACCGGTGGCGCTTGAGTTACCCATATTGCCGAATACCATCGCCTGTATGTTGACGGCAGTTCCAAGGCTCGAATCAATATTATGCATCCGGCGATATGATATTGCCCGGGGATTATTCCAACTACGAAAGACGGCATCCCGAGCCATGCGAAGTTGTACATAAGGATCATCCGGGAATTCTTCCCCTGAATTATGCTTACATATCGATTTGAATTTTTTGATAATATCTTTCAGATCATTTTTCTGAAGGGAACTGTCCTGCTTGATTCTTTTATCGGTTTTCTTTTTTAAAATGACTTTCTCGAACATTTCTTTGTCAATTCCGAGAACGACATTCCCGAACATTGAAATAAAGCGGCGATAATTATCCAGGGCAAACCGGCTGTTGTCGGTCATTTTGGCCAGGCCTTCAACTGAATCCGGATTCAACCCCAGATTCAAAACCGTATCCATCATGCCCGGCATGGAGAATTTTGCGCCGGAACGAACCGACACCAAAAGTGGATTGGAAGCATCTCCAAATTTTTTGCCGGTAGACTTTTCTATCATTTCGATATATTTTTCCAGATCCTGGTCAATTACTTTAGGAACTTCCATATCGTTTTCATAATAGAGATGACAGACATCGGTCGTAATTGTAAATCCCGGCGGAACGGGTATCCCGGCTCGGCTCATTTCCGCCAACCCGGCTCCTTTTCCACCTAACAGGTCTTTCATGGTACCATTGCCATCAGCCTTCTTGTCGCCAAAGTAATAATAGTATTTTCCTTTTACCACAGTTATCCTCTTAGTTTTCACCGTTGTTTTTTTCGTTGCCGTTTCTTTAACGGACGTGGTCGATTCTGATTTGGCTTCTAAAGATGTTTTTTTGGCAGTTACTTTTTTAGGTGCAGCTTTTGCTTTTACCGCTGCAGATTTTTTTGATTCGACAACAACCTTTTTTGGGGCTGTTTTTTTACTGGCAGTTGCTTCATTTTTAACGCCAGTATCATTCTTCTTTTCAGTTTTCTTTCCGGAGCTGGTCTTCTTAGCGGACATACCATTCCCCTCTGTTTTTAAAATTTAATTCAAACATGAAACGAATGTATTATAATAATCAGACCAGAGCAACATTAAAGTCGATCAATGATTTTTATATTTTCCCTTTTCGCCATAAGTAACAATTACATGGTAAAAAAGCGCTCGCCGCTTATAATTTTTTCCAGCATCTGGAGAGTCTTTTCCACGGGGGCATGCATAATATCAGTACTGTTAAAAGTCGTTCTAACCACCTCTCGCGGGCACGAAAAATTGGACCTTCCCCTTCCTCCTCGCGCTTTTTTCTTATGGGTCAAATTATACTGGCGCTGGTATTCCTTTGCCTTTTCCTTATGCATTTGGTAATACCGGCGCTGGTATTCACGGCGGGCTTCAGCTGTTGACAGCCTGCCCTTTCTTATCGCCTTGTTACCAGCCTTTGAAGCAAATTCGTTGGTGGACTTGGTTTGATCGGTCTTCCTGGGCCGAGCCATGGTCCTACCTCACTTTCCCTGTGCTTACGTAATGTTGCTACCCTTTATGCCTACGAAGCAGACGGTACTTATTATAGTCCGTATTTGGTTCCTCCAGAGAAAATGATAGGAAATATTTACCGTATGTCAAGCATTATTTGTAATTTTATGAAAATAATTATTATTTAATCTCCTAACAGATAATGACTTGCTATGATAATTTTTTTTCTACAACACAACCTCCTGTAATCCATATTGTTACACAGATGTAAGCGTAAACACATAACTCATTGAAAGACAAGCACAAATGAGCTTTGCGAATGAAGTGATACATACACTAAAATAAATTTTATTACCACATTTTAGATACCTAAAAATATTATATAAATTCATACTTTATCTCCAGAGAGTAACTTATTGCAGTAAGTAAACTTCCCCAATTATACTAAACACTTGTTAAAAATTAAATCAACAAAAAAATCCCATTAAATAAAAATTTAATGGGATTTTTATTACTATGTATTTCTAATTATTATGTCTGGGTGTTTGCCTTCTTAGAATTAACAAACATCAATATTTCTCTAACAATATATCAAAGGAACAAAGCCATCACCAACCAAAATACCAGTGGATACCAGATATTATGATTCGGATTTGGTGTTAGAGTTGTGTTCAGGGCAACCCGACCCCAACTGTCAACATCCTGAATACGCTGAATAAAAAGTGAGATACGAGCCATCACCGTAAAGCCAAACGATGCTCCAAAACCTACCATCAGAGTCCAGATACCAACTTTGGCCATTCTCCCAAACCACCCGGTATGGGCTTTGGAAAAGAAGAAATAAATCAAGGCTGTTATAACCCCGACAAAAATAATTAATTTTGAAATCCCGGTTGTAATATCGAGTAAATCAAAACCACTATAGCCAAAGAAGTATCCATACCAATCGGTGGTGTCTATTTTTATCAACTGCATAGTTGCATATAGCTGTTTATTGATCCTGTTGGACATCTCCAGAGGAATAGATAAACCGGTTGCAATACCGATATACAAAGCCATAGGATAGCGGGAGACCCAGGAATAGTTTTTGGAAAAACGAGTCCACATTAATGTTCCCAGCAGAGCAGGAATTAGGTACCACCACTGTGTTGAATTCAGCCAGAGGAAAAACCAGTCTCCATCGGCTAAGCGGTCATAGAGATTTGGTTTTAATCCGTTATGCCATAGAATAATTACAAAATAACCGGCGGAGACACCAACGACAAGATGCTCGGCAAATTTGTAAAACGGATTATCTTTATAAAGAAACGAGAAAATAGCGAAGGTCAAAAAGACACCGCATGTTGTCCATAAAAAAGTTGTGAAGTCCATTATTACACCTCCCCTAATTTTCTCTTAGATCGGCTGACAAAGAACCCGACATTTCCCATTAAAATAAACAGGATAATCACAATGTGCGCTGGAAGCTGTACTTTCATAGCCTCCATTGCCCGTCCCGGATTGTCGGAGTAAGATTCATATTGAGCGGCGCCAAGCATCCCCCCCATCAATCCACTCAACTGACCGGAACCATAAAATGGATAATACTGAGCTGTCTGGACACCAGTGACACCAAAGAAGAGGGGGAAATTAAAACGCCCCTGTCCGTATGATATCCAGGCATCTGAAATGTTGCCGCTGGAAAGGGAAATCACACAAGCTACCTGATCATAGTTGTTCACTCCCTTCATCATCGGGATGGAATCAATTGGAGTACCGTAGTAATCTAACGGGAATGGGAGGCGGAAATTCTGCCCCATGCCTAAAATAACCAGAGCATAATAAGGCTTGTAGCCAAGGAAAGTATAATCGACTCCATTGACAATCTCTCTTCCCTTATAAGAGACACCATTATATGTCTTGTCATAGGTCATAGAATCGCTGATATCCCTGATTACCTGATCAGCCATTCCAGGACCGTTTTGAGAGAGTGCTGTAAATATTACTTTCAAATTCTTACGCCAACATTGCTCCACAATAGTATAGGTCATGGGATGTAATTCAGCCATAGAATTAGGATCATAGTCGATTGCTACAAAAACGATATCACCCGGAGGAAGGCTATCAATAAAAGTAAAAATATTACGAGACTCCTGTTCCGGCAAAATGGGTACTTTGTAGTCAATATAGTATGTTACGACACAGACAATAACTAACAACAGGAAGACCCATCGACGATCCAATTTCATTAATTTTTCAAAAAAGTCCATATTGTGTCCTCCTTATCCTTTCCCCATATAACCGCGTTCAATACCCAACACCACTTTCAGAGCTGTAGCAACCATCCCCAAACCGACGCCAATAACAATTGCCCTTTGAGCAGCCAGATTGGGAACATTCATAAGCCAGTTTGAAGCTTTAGCCACATAAATGGCTCCCGGAATCCAGGGATTAAAACGAATCATAACCAACAAAGCGGCCAACAAAAGAAGCGAAGCAAGTACATTGCGAGC
>JBDRQG010000115.1:0-10968 GCA_043826475.1 bacterium | reverse complement strand
GCTGCCAACGTCAGAACCCTCTCCCATTCCCCTTTTTCACTTTCGGTAATGTCAAAAAAGAGGACCACAACACCGAGTGGTTTATCCACTTTATTTATAGGGCATACGGCCCAAAATGACGGCAGACCCTTCTCGCCGAATATCTGATAGAATTTTTCACGAGTTGGCGGATCCATGGCATCAAGTGTTTTCCCTATTGCATTACGGCCATAAACAAAACTTGTCCGGTCATTGTTGACTGACATTCCTACTATGCCTTCGCCGGGATATATTACAAAATCCTGTAAAATTTCCTCGTCAACTTTATGAGTAAATGCAGCCTTAAATGATCCGTTTGGCTCTTTAGTAAAAAGAACACCCTGTGCATCTTTGGGTAATGCCGGGACCAACTGTTCGAGGAATGTTTCAGGATTGGCATCAGCTTTTTCATTACTATCAAAACGGAGCAGGCTCAAAATCGTGTCAAAACCACGCCGCCGGGTCAGATCCAATTTCTGATAATTATCTTTCTGCAAAACCGCCTGAGCCAGATGAGCAAATAAATCAACAATTTTCAAATCATTGTCATTTATACTGAATGGTTTTGATTCTCTTCTGAGGACAATAGCATCGGTAGAATTTTTTCCCGGAAGAGGATAAACCAGCGTTGACAGGGTTATAAATGTGCGGCCATCTTCGGTTTTACCCTCCTGATTAATAATCAGGGGTTTGCGGCGGTCAATAGCATCAACTAATGCTGTTTTATAACTTTCAGATAAATCAAAAAGAGACTCACTGCTGCCATAATACTGAAGAGATCCGTTTGACAAACCCATAAGGTGAGCTGATTTGCTTGATACCATCCCAACCAGACTTAAACAAAACGATTCTATGACATTATGCACCATAAAAGAATCGGTCGCTGTCATAACTCTTGAAATTAAGGCAGTGTGGTTTGATTCTATTTCTTCAATATTGTTAATCGATGTTGATAGTTCTCTTTCAAGTCTGGTGGCTTTTATTTTCTCCCCCAGCCATTCGGCTATCGGCTGCAGGTACCTAATTTCCTGGCGGTTGAAACACTGGCTCTCTTCGGCTAATAAAAGAATTCCGCCGATTTTATCTCTACCTGATACCATCGGTAGTACCAGACAGGATCCAAATCGTGAAGACTGCTGCTTTTTGTTTCGATCTAAAAATGTAAACTGCCCCGAAATCAGAGGTTCGCCAAGATCTATGCTCTGGCTGATTATATTTCTTTCAAGCGGATAATATTCTAAAAGTGCATTCTCCTCTTTAGTTAATCCAACCGAGGAGGTCAGCACAAATTGTCGTCGGGCGCGATTGAGCAAAAAGACGGCTCCTGAACTTTCCGGAATATGTGATGTTATTTCGTTTATTGATATATTGAGCAACTCCATTAATTGATAAGAGCCTTTAGCATCTCTTTGAAGGTTGTCCAGAATTGATAGCTTATGTTCTCTCGTATCAATTTCATCTTTGCGAATTTGCCAGTAGTCAGCATAAAAGGCCAGGCCGATAACTGATATTATCAAACCTATAAGAAGAACAACAAACTGGGCAAAATCAATATAACCATAAGCCTCTTCAATAAACCAATTTTGATAGGCTTCGGTCTTCTCAACAACCTGCCATGATATGGCTGCAAAAATTATAATCCCCCCGGATATAAAAGCAAACCGGCCGGGCATATCTTTTTCAACAAATAGCTGCAATCGTAAAGACAGGAATATGATTATGAGAGCGACAACAACAGGTAATAATAATTCAGGCAGCATCCCAAACATCAGCTCTTCTCCTCAATCTCACCATGCAATGTGAAAGCATCCGCAGAGGTGATTCGTAATGGTACAATATCACCATCATTGATATTCTCACCTTTAAACAGGACGGTTTTATTTCCTTCCGATCGGGCTCTCCAAGTATCTTCACTACGACGCGATTTCCCTTCAACGAGACAGAATCTTATCTGGCCAATTTCTCTTTGATTGCGTTCAGTTGCAATTTTCTGCTGTAAGGCGATGAGCTTGTTCAGGCGGTGGATTTTATCTTCTTCAGGAATATCATCATCATACCTTGAGGCTGTTGTTCCCGGCCTGACTGAATAGCGGAACATAAAAGCGGAATCATATTTTACCTGCCGCACAACATCAAGAGTCTGCTCGAAGTCTTCTTCTTTTTCAGTCGGGAAGCCAACGATCAAATCAGTTGTAATGGATAAATAGTCCAGTTTATTACGTAATGATTCTACTATGCTTAAATAATGCTCAACTTTGTAAACTCTCCCCATCCTTTTTAGGATACGATTGGAACCGGATTGCAGCGGGAGATGAATATGAGGCATCATCCTTGGTTCATTGGTTAATACGTCAATCAATTTTTCAGAGAGATCTTTTGGATGTGAAGTCATAAAACGAAGGCGGGGCACATTTGTTTTACTTAGTACTAATTTAAGCAGATCAGGAAAATCGAGGTCATTATAGTTATAACTATTTACATTTTGTCCCAACAGAGTTATTTCGATTACACCTTCATCTACCAGACGATTTACATTTCTGATTATTTGATCGACTGAGTGGGCTCTTTCCTTGCCACGAACATAGGGGACGATGCAATAAGTACAGTAATTATCACAACCTCTCGAAATAGTAACAAAGCCTGAAAATGGCGTCTCTTTAATCGGTTCGATCAGATCCATATCTTCATGACCAAAGGCGGTCATTATCGAAGCTGTATTTTCGTTCCCTTCCAATACATCAGGGAGTTCAAAAATACGATCGGTACCAAGAACATAATTGACATGCGGAGCGATCTTCGTAAGTTCATCCCCCAGTCGCTGGGCCATACAACCGACAACGGCAACTTTTATGTGGGGTTTTCTTTTTATAAATTTTTTAATCTCTCCCAGACGACCTATTACTCGCTGTTCTGCTTTATCACGTACAGAACAGGTATTAAATATGATCAGATCAGCTTTGGATTCATCTTCAACCCTTTGGAATCCCCGTGAGGTCATAGTAGAAACAAGAGTCGAGGAGTCAGCCAGGTTCATCTGGCAACCATAGGTTGAAATGTGAAAAGTCTTTATTTTCTTCTTTTCCAAAACAGGTAATCCTTGCCGTCAGTAGGAACATTTTTCCGCATTTTCTAAGAAATGATACGATTTTGTTGATAAAATGCAATTAAAAAACATTTAATTTATATAACAAAAAACGGCTTCCATTGAGAAAGCCGCTCTTTGAGTTTAATTCATTTTAGGGGTCACTCGACACAACCCCAGACAGGTGCCAATCCACCTTTAAATAAGTAATTCACCATATACACTAAATCATCAACAATAAAGGTACAGTCAGCGTTTACATCGGCGGAATTTGGCTTAACTGCCGAGGAGCCACTTTTAAAGAGATAATTTACCATAGCTACCAAATCAGCTACATTGACCTCTCCATTATCATCATAATCACCCGGAAGAGGAGGGTCAGGATTGTATACTACATACAACTCATAATCCTGTTGATCCTGATAACCATTGACATTGTCTAATGCCAGAATTGTAAAGGTAAACAGACCGGTATCGGTAGTATTACCTGATATAGCTCCCGTATTATAAGTTATATTAAAACCTGATGGAAGAGAGCCGCCATAGAGTTGGTAGAAATAATCTCCTGATCCCCCCTTAGCCTTAATTGTATCTGCATAATCTTCATACTGAAAGGCAGTATCAAGTTCATATTTTAGAGTGACAATATTCATAGTCCAGTCTACTTTGGTATGATAATCCATGAGCCAGTTTGATGGATCAAAACTAATTGATGATACATTCTGACTGAAATTAAATTTATCCACGCCTTCTCGTTCATCAATCCATATTACAGCGGTATCATTAGGACCGACGCAGTATAAATCAATCGGCATAGTAAAAACCTGAGGGGCTGTTGTTTGGGTTTGGTTGACTGAGACATAGACATCATAACCGTTGGTATCTGACAGTTCGGAATAAAATGACCAGTTGTAATTAGGGCGATAAGTGCCATGTATCCATTCATCAAAGAACCAGTCCAATTCCTTCCCGGTTGCTGCTTCAAACACATTTTTGAAATCCTCGGTTGTCGCCGAGGCATGTTGGAATTCCGAACTATAATATGCTTCAACACCGGTTGAGAACAGTGATTCACCCAGAACGCCGCGAAGCATGTGTACTACCCAGGCACCTTTATCATACACCCGGGAAGTAAAAATGTCCCAAACCCCGGAAGTATCCTGAACATAGATAGTTCCGCCTGAAGTATAATCCATTCCGGCCATATAACTGTGGTAACCAGCCCAACCCTGTGTCTCCAGATAATAAACCGCTTCGGCATAACTGGCCCAGCCTTCATTAAGCCATATATCCTGCCATGATTCACAGGTAATCATATCTCCCCACCATTGATGACTGCATTCATGAATAACAACCGGCTCGGAAAATCCAAAACTGCTTCCTTCCATAGAAGTCATTGTCTGGTGTTCCATACCTCCACCCCAGGAGAAATTAGCATGGCCATACTTTTCTGTTGCAAAAGGATACAAGCCGAAATTGTTTGATAACACTGTCAAAACATTGGGGGTTACATTATATTTTGTAAGGGAATAACTGTATTGATCCGGGAAGACAGCATGAACCAGAGGCATGGTATCATTACCACCATTATAGACCCACTCATCATACCAAACGGTATAATTATTAATAGCCAGTGAAACCAGATAAGTAGTAATAGGATAATGGACAGAATAATAATATATATCAGTATTACCGCCACTGCTAATTACTGAATCTAAAGTCCCGTTTGAACCACAATAAAGAGCCGTATCCACTTCAACGGTAATCCCCATCGAATCCGGCTTATCATCCATGCGGTCCTTGCAGGGCCACCAGGTCTTGGCAAAATAAGGTTCTGAAAGGGTTGTAATCAAAGGATATCCACCCCGGGAAGCAAATTCAAAGCCCTGGAATCCACCTTCAATCGGATGCCCATAATAATAAAAATCAAATTCAAATTGTTCACCGGTATTATAGGTAATATCTAAAGTAACGGTCACAACATTTCCTAAGCGGGAATAGGCAAGTATACCGGATGGGGCAACTATCGAATCTATTAACATGTTAGAGTACAAATCAATTTGAATTTCTCCGACAGCATCTTCTGCAGCCTGAGCGACAATGCTGTTTTTGCCATATATAATTTCAGTAGTATCATTTACTCTGATGAATAGATCATAATAAAGAACATCATAGTTTGTCTGAGTTACAATATCAGGGTTAGCTTGTGACATTATTTGCATTAATTGTTTTTCTGAATAATCAGAAGATTTTGATTCCCAGAGTCTTTGATGAATTACCGAAGCCGGCACTTTTTCCCAATCAGGTTCATTATCAATGGATCCCGCCTGTATAAATTCTGGTAATGCAAATAAGGCTAATATTGAAAAAATACAAATCCATTTCAATCTATTCACTGTCATTCATTCCTCCTGTCTGTCACTGAAAATAAAAAATAATTTATCGTGAAGCTTAATTTACATATTATGGCAATAAACCAAATTCAGGTTAGTACCTTGACCCCTTAAACCTGATTTAATATATAATATAATAAGGATTTGAGTAGTCTTATTTCATGGTTAATTACACTTTTATTCAACTTATAATCCATAACAAATTGATAATCAATCAGTTTTACATCTTTTTATTTTGTGGCACAAAAAAGCGCCGTTAAATTCATAACGGCGCTTATCTTATTATGCTTTATATACTTTATAAACTAATATGGGTTACCACAAGGAATTGGCCCGCTTTTAAGTAAATAATCAACGAGATATGTCAAATCCGCAATATTTATTGTCAGATCGCAATTAATATCTCCGACATAATATTCTGGTTGAGGTGGGGGACCACTTTTTAACAAATAATTCACCATTCCTACAAGATCAACGATATTTATAGTGCCATTATAATCAAAATCCCCGTGTAATTTCCAAACTCGAAATAGCACATTTACCTGAACCGGGCTATTAATTGCTTCTGGCGATGTAACCTGGAATACATCCGGATATTCTCCAAAATAAAATCCATCAGAATTTATGCCCAAAGTTACTCTCGAATCGACAAAATCATTTGTATCCTCAGGAAACATCCAGGGCACTTCTTCAGCGATAAACCATTCATAACAACCCCCATGGACATTATCAATTACAAGTGAAGCTGGTTTTGATTCACCTGTATTTTCCTGTGCAGTAAAAACATAATTGTACTTGGAAAGTACAATTTCCGGGGGTTCTATGCCTTCTATTACACTGTATTCAACTATTACAGTATCCCATCGGACAATCGAAGTTGGAGCATAAAAAAGTAAAGTATCATACCAAACTCCGACCGGATAATCCAGATCTTTTGAAACAACAGTTATGACTGAAGGAGCTGTTGAAGTAATTGATTCCACTTTAACAAACTCAGATTCCCATAAAAGAGTGAATGGCATTGGATCATCCCCTCCAACATTATCCACAACAAACTGAACGGATGGAGCAGGGACCTGATATCCATTGGTGCATTCATAAACAGTGACTCTGGCAGTATCAGTAGTTATATACATTTGGGAGGGGTAATCAACAAAATGGAAGTGGAAAACAACAGGGAAAGGTGAGTTGATTGCTTCATTTGAATGAACCCATAGAGTATCAAAGTAATCATCACCATTATTCCCATAGGTTATTTTAAATGTTACTTCCACTTCCTGTGGTGCAGTACCTGAAACGGGAATATAAGTAAATAATCTATTAGATGATTCCGTGAGGGTATAATTCAATATCCCAGCTCCGCCATTGCGGATTAATATTTTTCTGGGAGGCACGGCTAATTTTGCTGTTGGCACCGGAATAAAATTAAAAGCAGAATCCACTTCGATTATTGGCAGATCCGAACCCACTGAAAGATTTACAGGAATTTTGATTGGGTTATTTGAAGCGGTCGGATCAGTTATAACCACAGTATCTTTATAATCATCATAAGCCAGCCCAGTGATATCAACTGAAAGAGTAACCACCCCGGAATTAGTTCCAGAAATTGGAGACAAAGATAACCAGCTTGTAGAATTGGATACTGTCCAATTCAATACCTGTCCGCCAATATTAGAAATATTGAGAAACTTATCATCCGGATTCGCTTCACCGGCAACTGCATTAAAATAAAAAGCTGGAGGATCGTATCCGATAATCGGAGGTGGGGGGGCCACTTGTAAGTCAATAAATACATATAATGGAGAATTTGAAGCTTCTGTTGATTGTACTCTAATCGAGTCCAGATATGATCCTTGTGCTAAACTTGAAGTACTGGGGATTACATTTATCGCTTGAGTAGTTACTCCTCCAGTCGGACTTACAGCAATCCATGGAATAGTTTCAACTAAATTAAAACTGATCGGCTGAGCATCTGAACTGACGGTGAAAGACTGAGTAGTAGGGCTGCCTTGTCCCTCAATAGCATTAAAATAAAGAGTATCAACGGAAGTAACCAGATTAGCTAATTGAACACAAGCAGTATCCCGGTACAATACTCGCCCGGTAAAATACGGATTGTAGGTATCTGTTAAAGTTGTAAATTGATACGTCGAAGCAGAATTAAAAGAGAGTGAATCCAGGGCAATTGAATCACAAATATCCCATGATGAGGCAGTAAAGAAATAAGATGCCCAGAGAACCCTGTTGGGCTGGGGTGCATATCCTGCTCCGAAAGTAAGACCTCCATGTAAAAATCTCAAATGGGCATTTGTTGTAGTAATGCTATTATCTTCAAAAAGAAAGGGACCAACATTATATGCAGCTGTAATTTCAGGTCCTGAAAAAGCACTATCCATTTGTATATTGGGATTGTCCCAAACAAATCCCATGGAGTGGCCAAGAATCTGATTGGAATCATCAAATACAAACACATCTACCCGAAATTGTGAAGTCCCGGTAGAATAATCCGGTACTACCGTAAATTCAACATCAACCGTATCTGCAACTCCCAGATCATCTTCATCCTGTACAAACTGAGCCATCGCGGGGGCTGCTAACAGAATAATTATTGATACCATCAATACATAAATTTTCACATTCATCTCCTGCCTCCGTGCATTGAAATTAACTTGAATATTATTTCTTTATTTGTTAATCGCATAGTTAATAAGTAAGTATTTTCGGAGTCTTTGCTCTTGTAGCTCTAAATAATTTGTTTTTTAATAAATACATAATACCGTCAAAATTCTTTTCCCTGCATCATGACAATCATCTAAAAAGTTCACATTTATAAACTTTGACCGTTAGACCACTTACCCTTAACTGCAATATAGACATTTCACCCGTTTGAAGTCAAGCTATTTTGATAGCTCGGTAACGCAGTAATTATTTTTTCTTTAATTTCGCATTCTTTGAAGTCGTTGATTTTCTTTTAGTTGTCCTTTTATTTCTCTTTTTCACTTTTTCAATCTCTTCCGCGAATATTTTCTCGAGCGTGTATGACGAGGGTGTAAAATCAAGCAGACAGACTTCAAATAGCTCATCTACTCGTTCAATAAAAGTAAATTTTGTTTTTCTGAGGATTTCCCTCGGCAGGTCTCTGGTGTCTTTCATATTTTCTTTCGGAAGAGCAATGTGATGGATACCGGCCCTATAAGCTGCGGATATTTTTTCCTTGATACCGCCAACCTGAAGAACTCTTCCTCGTAAAGTAACTTCACCGGTGACAGCGATGTCATTTCGAATCGGTCGTTCAGCCATCACTGAAGCAATAACCAGACAAACGGTAATCCCGGCCGAGGGGCCGTCTTTGGGGATTGCACCGGATGGGAAATGAATATGAATATCAAAACTATTAAAATCGTTGGCGTCAATGCCCAGCACATCAGCTTTGGATCGGACATATGAATGGGCCGCCTGGATGGATTCCCGCATTACTTCACCGAGCGAACCGGTGGTGAAAATCTGCCCCTCCCCTTTCATCTTTAGCCCCTCAATGAACATCAAATCCCCACCCGATCCGGTCCAGGCCAAACCAGCTGCGGTTCCGATCTCGGGAGCGCTGACTGCTCTTTCCGGAATAAAAACTGCCTGACCAAGATATGATTCCAAATTCTTTTCATTTATGGACCAACTTGTTTTCTTCTTCTCTGATTTCTCCAGTGCGATTTTCCGAAATAATTTTTCAATTTGCTGAGAAAAACCAAGCAACCCAGCTTCCATAGTATAATTGATAATTATTTTGGTAAGTATTTTATCGCTGATTTTAATTTCTGATTTTAATAAGCCGTGTTTTTTCAGTAGTTTTGGAATCAAATATCTTTTTGATATTACAATTTTTTCCTTTTCAATATAACCGGGGAGTTCAATTACCTCAAAGCGAGGAATAAACTGTTCCGGGATTTCTTCATAAGAGCGCACGGAACATATAAAAAATATTTTTTGAAAATCAAACGGGATGCCTATATAACGATCCAGGAATTTTGAATTCCAGCGACTGTCAATTACTTCCAGCAAAGCCATATTGACTGAAGAGTCGTTATCCATATTGAAATAATCTATGTCTTCAATAAGCACTATCGGGTCGCATGATCCCGCTTCTCTGAGAGTGCGAATAATCTTCCCCGGCATAGCTCCCAAAAAAGACCTGGTAGATCCCTTTATTTCGTTTACTTCGGAAATACCTCCGACAGAAATACGTATAAATTCTTTCCCCAGTGCATGGGCGATAGCTTTAGCCAATGACGCTTTACCTGTGCCAGGCGCCCCTACAAGGCATAAAGTCGGTCCTTCATTTACACCGCCAAGCAATTTTCTCACGGAGAGCCTTTGTAAAACAGCCTCTTTTATTGCTGAAGGTCCATAGTAATCAGCTTCGATGG
Source organism: bacterium (assembly GCA_043826475.1). Lineage (GTDB taxonomy): Bacteria > Zixibacteria > MSB-5A5 > GN15 > FEB-12 > DAOWMZ01. The sequence goes on along the minus strand of JBDRQG010000115.1, from coordinate 1,054 downwards.
TTTTTTTGACATCAGCAATTTCATAATCCTCTGGTGTGCACTTTCCCCATGGCAAGGCGAGTATCCAATCCAGATAGTTTTTGGTTACGCCGTATTCCGCTGATGCCTGCGAAATATTTGATAATCGATCAATTTCTATATTTGCCCGGCCTATGACCTCGGTCGGAAGCTCAGGCAGGCCTTTTATTTTTCTTCTAAAAAGAGCCGCCTCTTTTTCTTCGGAAAGGTCCTCCCCCAATTGCCGTTTTATTTCAAAAAGCTGCTGCTTGAGATAATTCCTTTTTTGTTCTTCCTCGATTGTTATTTTTACATTCTCCTCAATATTATGCGAAGTAGCGGCCCGGCTTAATTCCGAGTTGAGATATTCCAAAAGTTTCTCAAATCGATCCTTTAGATTCACCGTCTCCAGTAATTTCTGTTTGGAAGCTAGCGGAAAATGAAAAACGGAAGCTACCTTGTCAGCCAACAAGGAGGGATCGTTCTGGTTCAATTTAATCACATTTAACTGTTCCGGAGAATAACCTGGATCAAGCTGGGTTATTTCACGAGTAATGGAAATCACCCGCTCAATATATCCACCTAATAATTTGCTTACCGAAGTCGGAGGCTGGAGGCTGTTTATGGCCGCCTTAAGATATGGCTCTTGTATAATGATTTTATTGATAATTACCCGGCGAAGACCTTCGATCGTGACAACCAGAGATTTCCCCGGACCCGGACGACTGTCTCTGATAACAGCCAGCACGCCTACCTCATGTATTTTGGCATCACCATTGTCTTCAGAACCTCTTGTCGTATAAGAGGCAACAAATTCACGATTACCGTCGAGACAGAATTTTATCAGCTCCAGATTATCGGGACGCCCCATCTGAAGGGTCAGCATCATTTCAGGAAACAGGACACCTGTTTGCAGGGGAAGCACCGGTAATATTTCTTCGCTGTCCGAAGCCAGAATCGACAAGCGGCTTTGGGATTTAATAATTTCTATTTTAACGTCATTTTTATCCAAAACTTACTCCATTATTTATTTGGAGCAAGTTAGTCTTAGCCGAAC
>JBDRQG010000114.1:0-4759 GCA_043826475.1 bacterium | reverse complement strand
CCCCCAAAATCCTTTTGGTTGATGACGAAAAAGATTTCGTAGAAACTCTCTCCGAAAGACTTCGCACTCGCAACCTTGAATCATCGGTTGTATATGATGGCGAGCAGGCATTGGAGTTCGTGAAAAAGGATGCACCCGATGTAATGGTATTGGATCTGATGATGCCTGGAATCAACGGTATCGAAGTCCTTCGCAAAGTCAAAAAAGAGCATCCCAATGTCGAGGTAATTATTCTTACCGGGCACGGTTCAAAGCAGGAGGAAGAAACCGCCGAGGATTACGGTGCCTTCGCTTATTTAAGGAAACCTGTCAATATAGATCTTCTGGCCCGGGTAATGAATGAAGCCTATAAGAAAATAAATAGATCCCGGACGATAGTTGATAATAATCGGGGAGCTGATAACCCGGATTAGTCATCTGAATTAAAGTATATAATAAGCTGACACTTATCATGTTGGTTTATCAGGGGATATGATGGAACCTGAAAAAAAAACAATTTCGGATTATGATCCTATTGCGCACGAATTAAAACAGAACGTTCCCAAATATCGCCGCCTTAGAAGATTATCAATTATCATTACATCGTTAGTAGCTTTAATTCCTCTCTTTATAATGACCATTATTAATTATTATCAGGCTCAGAGTTCATATCATGCCGAGAGTGAGTTTGCCATATCCAGAATTCTCTCAAATAATAAACAGACTCTTGAATTTGTAATTGAAGAACGACGAGCTGTTCTCTCCTTAATTTTAAGCCAGGCATCATACGAAGAATTAAGTAATAATGACAAATTAAAAAAAATATTACAAAATCTTAATAATTCATTTGGTGGTTTTGTAGATATAGGAATTATCGATTCACTTGGCAATCAAACATACTATAGCGGTCCTTATGATTTGAGGGGAATAAATTATAAAGACCAGCCCTGGTTTAACGAAGTTTTAGTACGGAGAGAATTTGTCAGTGATGTGTTTCTCGGACACCGTAATATCCCGCACTTTATTATCGCCTTTCAGCATGAAAATCCTGATGGAGGAGTATTCTACCTGAGGGCTACAATCGATATGGAGATGGTCAACCGGGTCTTCTATTCAATGAATCTTGATCCCAACACTGACGCCTTTTTGATTAATCAGGACGGACATCTTCAAACTCCCTCATTATTTTATGGTGATGTTCTCTCAGAAGTTGATCTGAATATTCAAAAACGTTACAGGCATCGTGAAGTTATTGATGAGTATCAGGAGCATGGGAAATGGATTACGATGGGTTATTCTTATATAGAGGATACCCCTTTTATTCTGGTTGTTATTAAGTACAGGGGAAACCCGTTCGTGCACTGGGTCTCTCAGAGAACCGGATTAATATGGTTTTTAGTAGTCAGTATTTCTCTGATTCTGGCTGTTGTAATTTATGGCGCTGGGCATACGGTTCAAAGATTGCGTGAACTTGATAAAAAAAGAGCTTTAATGTTTCATAATATTGAATATACTAATAAAATGGCAACAATCGGACGTATGGCGGCAGGTGTTGCTCATGAAATTAATAATCCTCTGGCTATAATCAATGAAAAAGCCGGTCTGTTGAGTGACATGTCAATTCATACATCTGAACTGCCTAACAGGGAAAAATTTACTGCCCTGGCCAATTCAATTATCAATTCTGTGGAACGATGCAGCAAAGTAACCCACCGTTTGCTGGGTTTTGCCAGAAGAATGGAAGCTCGCAAAGAAAATATCGATCTGAAGCAGTTGATTGAAGAAGTCGTTGGTTTCCAAAAAACCGATATTGATCATAAAAGTATTAATATCAAATATAATATTGCGGCCGATATTCCCACTATAGAAAGCGATAAAGGACAGCTCCAACAGGTTTTCCTGAATATTATCAATAATGCTTTTGCAGCCATTGATGTGGGTGGTATTATTGAAATTACGGTTGAAAAACATGGAGCAAACAAAGTTGCTGTAAATATTATTGATAATGGAGTTGGGATTACTGAGGAAAACATTAAAAATATATTTGAACCTTTTTATTCCACCAAGGGTGAGTTTGGTACCGGATTGGGTCTTTCTATCACAAATGATATCGTTCAGAAGCTTGGCGGCAAGATAGAAGTAAAAAGTGAACATGGCGAAGGATCCAGTTTTTCCGTAATTTTGCCAATCAAAGCTAATTATTAGGGGGTGTTATGCCGGAATTTAGAGTCTTGTTTGTTGACGATGAAAAAGAATTAGTAGCGACACTTACAGAACGACTTCAATATCGGGATATTGAAGCTTCCTATGAGTTAAACGGAGCATCGGCAATTGAACGTTTACGCTATGATAAATTTGACATTGTGATCCTTGATCTAAAACTGCCCGGAATAAGCGGGGCCGAGACATTAAAGGTAATAAATAAAGAACATCCCGACTTGCCGGTTTTGATTATAACCGGCCATGGCTCAACGGATGAAATAGATGATATGCCCCAGGGGGCGGTTGAGTGCTTGCCTAAACCTATCAATTTAGATGATCTGATCAGCAGAATGAGGAGCGCCATTCATAAAAAATGAACGATCAAGCGGACAATTTAAAAGACAGGTACCCAGCCGATACTGAATTAAAATTTTCAGGAACTGTTTTAGCTTCAGTTACTCATGAATTGAATAATGTTATCTCCATTATTAACCAGACCGGAGGACTTTTAGAGGATTTTATTTTTGCTGCTGAGAAGGGAACTCCGATACCACTTGAAAAATTAAAGGATATTGCAAATAAGATCAGTGTTCATTCCGAACGCGGGATAGAAATCATTAAACACCTGAATAAATTTGCCCATAGTTCTGACCTGATATACGGACCATTTATTTTGAATGACCTGATCGAAAATTTATGTGCTTTACTGGGACGATTTGTTTCACTAAAAGGTGCGACCCTATCAACAATATTAATTCCAGATAAAATTGAAGTGATAAATTTTCCGTTTAAAGTACAACAAGTTATTTTTCTGGTCTTTAAAATCATACTATCCCTTACACAAAAAGATGATTCAGTCATATTATCATTAAGGGAGAATGAATCGAATTGTAAAATTAATGTAAAGCTGGAAACAAAGAGAGAATGTATTCTCCCTGATTACTCAGATATCAAAATTTATGCAAATAGTATAAGTGCGGAGTTAATTTCAAATAATGAATTGGGATCAGTTTTTATTGAAATAGTTCTACCGACCTATGTAAGTAATCATCCGCATAATATAGAATGAAAGCTGAGGTGATATAAATGGCAAAAGTATTGTTGGTTGATGATGAGAAGGATTTTCGGGATGTCCTGGCACAAAGAATGAGCAATCAGGGGTTGGATGTCGATACGGCCGAAAGCGGTCCAAGAGCCATAGAAATGATTGATTCAAAATTATACGATGCGGTGATTGTGGATTTAGCTATGCCGGAAATGGATGGCTTGGAAACTCTTCAAAGACTTCTTAAAAAACAACCTAATCTTCAGATAATCGTTCTTACCGGTCAGGCTTCGGTTGCCAAAGGGGTTGAAGCAATGAAGATGGGAGCGGTGGATTTTCTTGAAAAACCGGCAAAAATTGAATCATTAGTGAAAAAAATTGAGCAAGCCGAAGAGGCCACCCTTACTCTTTTTGAAAAGGATCTTGATAAAAAGATTAATGATATAACGGGTAAAAAAGGATGGTAAGTCCTTTATATTTTAAATAAAATCAAATTTAGTTTTTATGTCTTCTCAGACCGCAGTTCTATGGCGATGTTTTATATCCAGTTATTCCATATAAGTTTAGGTTTAGGATGCGGTGTGTATCTCAGCGATGTTGCAGAACCTATCATAATTGAGCAGCGGTTTTTTATTACAATAATCAGAACATAATTACCAATCTTACCAACTTCCCGTTTAATAGCTTGTATTATACGTAGATAAATAAAGTCTATTTTAGTGGAGTATTCCGGAAATTATAGGCGGGTTAATATTTTAAATAACTGCGAGAGCCGGGGTATTTAATTCTGAATTTAATATCCCTGAGAGATAAGTATCCTTGTTTTGATATTGACAAATTGGGTCTATTTAATATATAATAAGGCAGCGCGTAAGCCTGTGCTCAGGAATTTTATGCTTAAAAATGATGTTAAACCTGTTTTTATGGGTAAGTGTTGCGGTATAATGCCGGATAAAAATGCAGTTCATATAATAAACTAAAACATATACAATTTAACAATTTTACTTTGAAAGGCAATTTATGCCCCTTAAGAAAAACATGGTCGTTATGCTGCTGGTTATTATCATGATAATTCTGGCAGCGTTCGAGGTAATTGCAGCGCCGAATGAAGTTCTGATTTTGGAGTCAACGGTAAAGCCCCCGGCAAACACCAGTCGTGAATACTACTGGATACAACAGTTAGGCTTTACGCCTGTTGTCGTAAACAACGCCACTTGGGTATCAATGTCCACAGCCCAGTTCTCTGCATACGAAGCAATCGTTTTGGGCGACCCTAATTGTATGGGTGACACTACCCCGGTACTGGCTGCTATACAGAACCAGAGTGTCTGGAATGCTGCAGTTGATGGTAATGTGATTGTAATCGGAACTGATGCTGCCCTGCATTATGTATCAGGAGGGGATAGTCTGATCAAGTATGGTATTGACTTCGCCACCGCTGATGCCGGCAGTGGTATCACAGGTGCCTTTGTCATGTTGAGTTGTTATTATGGATGGGCTTCAACTCCTACCCCGGTAACTATGCTCGATTCG
>JBDRQG010000113.1:0-2754 GCA_043826475.1 bacterium | reverse complement strand
GACGGCATCAGGGGCTTAATAAAAGATTTCCTGAAGAAGTTTACTGGGCAACACTGCCGCTAAAAATAGCGGCATAAACAGGAGCGACATTCCACTTATAAACGGTCATATCCTGTCCAGACAAACCGGGCCACCGCTCTCCAAACGATCTGGAGCCGATCCAGCGAATAAAAGTTGTTGCGATTGCGAAGATGATGGCCGATCCGATTAATACGCCGACTTGACGAGCTAGCAGATCACCGAGAGCCGGGGCAATAAATAGCAGACGTATCGTCCCGTGGATTGATTCGGCAATCACGATTAGGAACCACGTCGCTAATGCTCTACGCCAATTCATAGATGTTGCCTCACCCCTCTAACAGAATAATACATAGAAAAACTCCATGATATTGACTTATAACCGGATATTTTTTTAATATATCAATATTATGGGAATAAAGATGGAAAATTGTGTCCAGATACTAACTTCCCCGCTCAATTTTCTACAATAGCTGATATTAAAATGGGAAATTGGGACCTCCAGATCTGCCATTGGGAAGTACTAATAAACTTGTCCTATGTGGTTGCGAATGAATCAACAGGTAAGGTTAACGCCGGAATGAAAATTAGCAGTTAACATACTGATATTGAAAAAAGTGGCTAACAATCTGTCCATAATTTCTGGGCAGGATCAAGTAATTTTATATCTTGCAATACTTATTCCTATTTGATCGTCTTTGTAATTAGCCAATATGTTATACCCAGTGCAAAAACCACCGTTGCTGTTCCAAAAATATATGGTGGTGATATTTCCTCAAAATCAAAAATAATAACTTTTCGGGCTATGGCCATAAGGGCTGTGGCAATGACCAGGCGAACAGGTATTATATTGGTGCTAAGATACATACTTATATTCATGAAAATCTCAATTGCTATAAGTACTGCTAAGAAAGCGCCAAATGTTGCCAGGATATCGCTGATATTTAAAAGGAGGAATGGAGGTTGGATGAGGCGTTGGAATAAAACATAGACAACATCTCCAATTCCCCAGACAATAACAAGGACCATAAGCGCTGCAAGAATTTTTACTGCAACCCTTATAATTCGATGCAAAAAGCGGATGGTAAGATCTTCATGTTCCATATGTAGGTCATGACCAGGTTCGTAATCGGGCTCTGATTGCTTATCTGATGCCATAGTAATCCCCTTGGAATAAAAACTTAGCCGTTTCATTGTTCTGTTGATAGATATATCTATAAACCTACCTTAGTCGCTGACAAATAAGAATTCAAGACAACCTTTTAAGAAATAGGTAACTATATTGTCACCGGAGACACAAAATCATTCTGTAATTGCATTTGATTCTTCAATCACCTTTATCACTGTCATCTTCGCTTGATTGCTCTGAGCAAGATTCACAGCTGTTTGAATTGCCGAATCATTTTGCTTGTTATCAGTAATAGCCAATAGAATATTTTTAAACCGTTTCATGGCGTCACCCTATTAAGAACAAAATTTAATGCTATTATCGACAATGTAATACTTATCTTGATTTACTTCCCTTTTCTATGCCCCGTAATATCAATTTTTCGATTTCAACCAAAACAAAGACCAGAATGGTGAATGAAAATAGGCGCAGCCAATCTCCCACAGGAATTGCTTCGGTGCCAAAAACATTCTGGAATAGGGGTAAATAGGTAAAAAGAATTTGCATAACCGCGATGAAAAAGATCGCCAGCAACACAGCACGGTTTCCCAACAACCCTTCCCGAGACAATACTGACGCCTTAAGGTAACGAATGTTAACGAGATAAAAAATCTGGAAAAAGATCAAGGTGTTTACTGCTGTCGTACGAGCCATTCCCAAAGTTTCTCCATGGAAACGATCCCAGAGGAAAAGACCGAGAGTACCAATAACCATTATTGTAGAGATAAAGATGATGCGCCAGACAAGAAGCTGGGTGAGAAGGGGTTCCTGAGGCGATCTTGGTGGCCGAAGCATGACATCCCCTTCAGGAGGCTCAAATGCCAATGAGAGTCCCAATGTCACAGCTGTTACCATGTTGATCCATAAAATCTGAAGTGGAGTGATGGGTAATTCAATGCCCATCATAACAGAGGCTATAATGATTCCTGCTTGAGCGCCATTTGTTGGTAAAATAAATGCCAATGTTTTTTTGATATTATCATACACCGTTCGCCCTTCTTCCACGGCATGGGCGATGGAGGCAAAGTTATCATCTGCAAGCACCATTTCCGCAGCTTCCTTGGCCGCCTCAGTCCCTTTCAAACCCATGGCGACCCCAACATCAGCCCGTTTAAGAGCTGGAGCATCATTAACCCCATCCCCAGTCATGGATGCGACCTCACCATTTGCCTGAAGAGCGGTTACCAGCCTAAGTTTATGCTCAGGGCTCACCCGGGCGAATATATCAGACTTTTGCACCTGCAACTGAAGTTGGTCATCATCCATATTTTCAAGTATTTGTCCAGTGACGGCACCTCCAGTTGTTCGCAGACCGATCTGTTCGCCTATTGCTGAAGCTGTTAACGCATGGTCTCCAGTTATCATTTTAACACCTATTCCGGCATTGCGGCAACTTTCCACTGCCAGAATTGCTTCTTCCCGGGGAGGGTCAATAAGTCCAAACAATCCTAAAATTGTCAAACCGCTTTTAACATCAGCAAAGTTCATTTCACGCTTTTCACCGACAGCCAAAGTGGCAATTGCTAAAGTTCGCTGTCCTTGGCGGGCTATTTCTTCTATCTTTTCTT
>JBDRQG010000112.1:0-2000 GCA_043826475.1 bacterium | reverse complement strand
GGATGACCGATGATGTCATTGATGCCTTGATCGCTGACGGCAACCTCAATGTAGTGTCTATTGAAAATGCCGATGCTGTTCTTACCGGAGAATTGGTCCGATATGAACGCAAGCCATACCAATTCACCGAAAATGATGTCGTTACTACCTACTCGGTAATTATGGATTTTGAGATTGTTCTTAAAAAAGCGGACAGTGATGCTGAAATATGGAAAGAGAGAATCAGCCAGACCGGGACTTATCTGGTGGATAGTGAAACCGAAGAAGATGGCCAGCAGAAAGCAATCGGCTTTTTAGTTGAGGCCATAATAAACAAAACAACCAAATCATGGTGACATGCTATGTCAACGAATTTGTTACTTTCACAACGGACATCCTGTTTCAACGATAATGAATTAATAGTAATTTTGAGTAGGTCAGGAGGCCTGTCCTCCTGACAAATAAACTTATATAGTTGACTGAATTGGTCAAACCGAATATTATATGGCAAAACAAAGGACATAAATGAAACTCAATTTAATCAGAGATATTTTAATTGCTGCCGCTATTATATCAGTAGCTGCCACAATAACCACCGCTAAAGAGATAAATGACAATGTCGGCACCAGTTCATTTAATTTTTTGAAAATTAATGTTGGCGCTCGGGCTGTTGCGATGGGAGGGGCTTTCACCGGTCTGGCCGATGACGCCTCGGCTCTCTATTACAATCCAGCCGGCATTACCAACTTTGAAAAAACAAATCTTATTGCCGGGTATCATAATTATTTTACCGATATTCAATCCGGCTTTTTAGGTTATATCCGCCCCAATGAAGAGAAGGGGTACGCTCTGGGATGGTACATCAGCTACCTGAACTACGGAACCATGATCAAAACCGATATTTCAGGTAATGAACTGGGTGAATTTGGCGGCGGTGATTTACTGGCAGCAATGACCTTTGCCAAAAAGATAGGCTATGATTTTTCCTACGGAGCCACAGTAAAATTTATCTATGAAAAAATTGATAAATATTCAGCGACTGGAATAGCTTTTGACTTGGGAGTGCGATTATCAAAACTCCGGGATCGCCTCTCGTTTGGCTTAGCTGTACAAAACCTTGGAACACAGCTTTCCAGTTTGGGTGAAGAAAAAGAAAAACTCCCGCTGACATTCAGAGGAGGAGCCGCTTTTCAACCCCGTGAATTACCTCTTAAATTGACTGGTGATTTGATAATTCCTGTTGATAATAATCCTGTATTTGCTCTCGGCACCGAATATTTTGAATTAAAGCCGTTATACCTCAGATTCGGCTGGAACAGTTTTGGATCAAATTATCGTACCGTCGATTCCGAAGATAGCTGGGCGGGGCTTAGTGTTGGAGCAGGTTTTGATTATAAAAATTTGCAAATATCATATGCTTTTGCGTTAGGCGCAGAGCTTGGGGATTCTCATAGAATAACCTTAACCAAGGGGATGTAATGAAACAGAAAGCATTTGTAATTACAATATTTTTGCTAATAGCCATAATGATTCTCTCTTCATGCAGCAGTGATGATTCTCAAGCCGATCCCAAAAAAACCGTAATATCCATGTTTGGCGCAATGGAAAAAGATGACAAGGCTAAACTGGCGTATCTTCTGGATCTTCCCGAACTGATGAACAACATCAAAGACGATTACGCACTTCAGACCAATGAACCGCGGGTATTTTATTCCCCTGAAGAGATTCTCGATGATTTAACCGGTGAAGGACAGACCAAATTGAAATGGTTCTCATTACAGAGAATTATCAACGATGCTAATATCAATGGCGACGAAGCCGCGGTTGAAGTTACTTTTGTGGATAAAGAAAGATCAATCGGGTATCTGACAAAATTCGGTTTACATAAGAAAAATGACCGCTGGCTGATTTACAGCTTTAAGACCAGACCCACCCAGAACCGATTATAACATAACTTTTGGGGGATATTTATCTTTCAGAAAAAACATTTAGTTTTGTAGGGACAGGACCCTGTGCCTGTC
>JBDRQG010000111.1:0-7084 GCA_043826475.1 bacterium | reverse complement strand
TCTTTTACAACATTTTTACAGATTCAGATAATTATCGGTTATGAATGGAAGATGTTTAGTCCCTTTGGGTTACATGCCATTGGCCTGAGTATTGGCCAGTTAGCGCAATGAATATATTCCACTTTTAGCCAAGTTCTGTTAGTTTTTTTAGGATTTAAGCTAATATTTCAATGAGGTTACTCAGCTTAGTAATGGTTAAAACGTTTAGATTGTTGTCTTGAGTTATGTTATTTTCGGAAGGATCTTTAAGATAATAATCATATGCTGTTTTATTTTGATTAATACAACTATTTATCAATATCGGTTTTATGCCGCTTGATATTGCCCCAATAATATCATCCTTGGTATCACCAACATAAACCACTTCATTTGCTTTTAAAAATGTTTTTTCAAGAGCAATCCTGAATATTTCAGGATCAGGTTTTTTATAACCAACATTAGCAGAGATTATTATCTCCGTGAAAAAACTATCCAATCCGAAATGTGATAATAATTTATTAATATGTGGAGGATGATCAAAATTTGTAATTAAAGCTAGTATTTTAGTTTTTTTAAGAATCTTAAGTGTTTTTTTACAATCCGGTGCCGGTGCTATTTCCTTTTGCCATGTTTGTACCGTTAAATTTGCAATTTCACTAATACTATCAATATTAAGATAGATATTTAAACTTTCACATAAGCGATTTATGCGATATTCGTAGACGGTCATTTCGTTAACATTGGATGCTGGTGCATTTTTACTGAAAAACTGGTCACATTGAGATGCAAATTCCTGTTGTGTGATACTAAGTCCTTGAGGGATAAGATATTTATAAAATGTTTCCAGCCAATGATTCCAGGCATTTGTCATATTACCATATTCGAGCAGGGTCCCAAAAAGATCAAAAAAGATACCGTTAATCATAAATCTAATTTGTATTTGAAATGAAGGACAGGCAATAAAAATAAATATGATATTAAATAATTAGTATTTATGCCAAAATATGGTTATTATTTGTCATTGGAAAGGCTGGTTGTGCTTAGTAAACCTATCTGTTATATGGGGATAACTTATGGCGCAGACTCTGCGCTGTTTAATATATTGCTTGACAATAGGATAATTTTATATTAATGTACGAGTGGCAAGTTATGCGTTTTGCATTCTGCTCAAATAATGAATGTTTTGTATAACTGCAAATAAATTTGCAGTTAATGATTTTTTATAATTTTTAAGGAGGCGAAGCATGATAAAGAAGTCGCGCCTAATAGCAGTAATATTATTGCTGTTTTTAAGTCTTGCTTGCTTTATCTCTGCTCCTGTCTTAGCTGAAGGTCCCTGGGATGGCGATGAACGGGTTACACCGGATGGTCGTTCTTCCGGCGGTGGTATTACCGACATCGTTGATGATGGAGACCAGAGTAACAGTGAAGGTGTTTTAAGAGCTTCAGGTCAGGTTGATGATTCTGATTTGAAGCCGGATTTGAAATGGGTAATCTTTAAATCGATAATCAAGATTATCTTCATTAATTTCACACATGGAAACGCTGTCTGCGTTTCTCCTAATTAGAACATCTGGCAGAGTATGAGTGTTTATGATTTAATGGTAAAAGCCTTGTAAACTAAGATGCAAGTTTGTTGCATTGAGTAGAAAGACATTTTAAATGGGACTTTCCTCACCAAACATTTCATTCGATAACCGCCTATTGGCTATCGAAGAGCAGTTTCGACAACGCAAGTTCACCGTTGCGGTAAAAGAAATAAAACTTGTAAGTGAAACTGATTTTGAATCCAGACCTCATGAACTGGGCTTATTCCTTTCGTTGTCTGCCGACAGCTTTTATCATCAGGGTAATTATAAACAAGCTATAGAATATGGTCTTAAAAGTGCCAGGGTTTTAGCCGATTTTACATTGAATCGCCGTTATGGCAGAGTTCAACTGATTCTTTCCAAGTCATATCTGGCTGTCGGAGATGTAAAAAATGCAGAAATGAGAGCTCGTGATGCCCTTGCTTCTTTCAGAAGAGCATCCGATTCTCTCGGTCAAATTAGTTCTTTAAACGAACTGGCCCGAGTGGCATATATTCGATGCGATTATAATGATTCTATCAGTTTTCTTGAAGAAGCTCTGACAATGGTTGACGACAATCCGAGAAAATTTGCACAGCTTACCGGTAATATTGGTACTCTTCAGATTCATATAGGACAATGGGACAAAGCGGAAGAAGCTCTTAAAAATGCTCTTAAAGAAAATAAAAAATTGGGTTTTGAAAATGCGATGGTGGTAAATCTTCTGTCACTTGGTTTTGTTAATCTGAAGAAACGTAAATTTGTACAGAGTGCCCGTCATCTTGAGGCTGCTTTAAGCATTGCAGAAAAACTTGATCTCAAACGTGAGAAGGTAATTGCTTTAAAATATAATGCGGAGCTTTCTTTCGAAAAGGGAGACATCTTCAAAGCAAAATCTCTGGCCAGCAATGCCTATCATTCTGGTATGTTATTAGCTCCGGATTCTGCTCTTGTTTCACAGGCGGCCCGACGTCTCGCTGATATTGAATTAGCCCTCGATAATATGGATGATGCCATGAAATACGGCCAGAAAGCACTGGATCTGTCGATGGCTTTGAGTGAACAGACCGAAGTTGCTCTTTCGCGCCGGGTGATTGCTCAGGTATTTTCCGCAAGGGGTGAAATTGATGATGCCTTGGAAAATATTCAGCAGGCTATCGATATCTTGCGTGAAGTTGGTGATCCCTTTGAATTAGCCCGGTCACTTTTGGTATTGACAGATATTGGCATTAAATCCGAATCTATGGATAAAAGGGTAATTCGAAGTGCTTATGAAGAAGCTTATCGACTCCTGAAAAAACTAAAATGCGACTATTGGATTGCTGAAACAGAGTTTAAAGCAGGTATCTTTGCCTGTCAGGAAGGTGATCTCTCGACCGGATTCAAGAAATTGAGCCGAGCTGAAAAAAGATTTGTTAATGCTGACGAGAAAACAAAAGTTAAAGCGGTTCATAATTTCCTGCAGTCATTATCCGAACAAGCGGTGGCTCTCTCCGTTTCACAGGAAAATATGTTTAAAATATTCGGCAACCTGCTTGGCTCTGATGAAATCTCCGATTTAAAGTCGAGCCGTGTAGAAGATATTCTTACGATTTTATTAAAGAAGACTGGCGGCGACCGTGCCCTGATTTATACCCCCGCATATGAAAATGATGCTGTCATTGCAACTCTGCCATTAAGCTCTCATCAGAAGAAAAAATTCGGGGAATCCTTCAACAATCTTCTTGGCGAGGAGATTTCAGACAAAAAACCGACCCTTAATCTGGATTGCCGACGTGATCCATTTATTAATAATCTATTGGCTGATATACCTGAAGTTGTGGCCAGCATGATTGTCGTCCCTTTCAAGATGACCGATGGATCTCATAGTTATTTGTATATCGATTGTCTGACAACTGATGGAACATTAAAACCATTTGATCAAAATGTTCTCAACTTTGTTGTCGGATTCACAGATCTGATTGCTTTCCGGTGGGCAGAAATTATTAAAAATAAACTACTTGAAGATAATCGCAGGCTAAGGAACCAACTCCAGGAAAATGCATCATTCCCAAATATTATTACTCAGAATGAAAAGATGCTGGAAATGCTGGCACAGGTTCATCAGGTTGTAAATTCCAATATCTCTGTTTCAATTGAAGGTGATACCGGTACGGGAAAAGATCTTCTGGCTCGGGCCATTCATTATAATTCACCTCGTCGTGATAAACGATTTATCTCTGTAAACTGTGCGGCATTGCCGGAAACACTATTGGAATCAGAATTGTTCGGTTATCAAAAAGGTGCTTTCACCGGTGCCGACCATAATAAGCCGGGATTGATTGAAGAAGCCGATGGTGGTACTTTTTTCCTTGATGAAATTGCCGATATGCCATTGAGCATCCAGGCCAAGATTCTCAGAGTCCTTGAGACAAAAGAGATTGTCCGTCTTGGTGAAACCACTCCCCGAACAGTTGATGTCAGAATTGTTTCAGCTACTAATAAAGACCTGAAAGTTGAAATGGATGCTGGTACGTTCCGCAATGATTTATATTACAGGTTATCAGCCTTAAGCTTCAAACTCCCACCTTTGAGTGAGAGAAGTGGTGACATTCCTCTTCTCGTTTCCCATTTCCTTGAAGGGAGTGGCAAAGAGATTGATCCTTCGGTTATGAAAATTATGGTTCAGTATAACTGGCCGGGAAATATTCGGGAATTGGATAACGAGGTTAAGAAGATGATCCTGATGGCTGGTGAGAATGAAATCATCACCGAGGAATTTGTCTCACCGAAATTAAAATCCAAATATGATCCTGATATGTCCGATTCCATGACTGTCGATCAGATATTTGAAAATGTTGAATTCAACGGTTCATATTCTCTCTATGATTTCCTGGGCGAGCATGAACGCCGGTTTATAATAAAAGCACTGAGTGAAAAGAACGGCATAAAAAAACACGCCGCCGCTTTGCTGAACATCCCCGAATCGACGCTGAGGTTAAAGATCAAGCAGTACGGTATCGATCTTAAAAACCTTGACTCCCTGCACTAACAGGCGAAACCTGTCTTCTCGAATCATTATTCATTATCTCTATAAAAAAGTAATTGATATTTATGAGATAGTTTCGTCTATTTAAATATTATATCTGAGCAGATTTTAATACTTTTTTTAAGGGAGGTATTAAGAGTTTTGTCTTCAATTAAATTATTAATCCCAGTTTTAATATTATTATTTATTGCATGTCACCCGGGAAAAGAAAAAAATGATATTAAGAAACTTTCATTAGATATTAGTCTATCAAAGAAAACATACTTGCTAAATGAACCAATTTGGCTTGATGTGACACTTAAAAATATCAGTGATGAAAATATCAGAATTTACGGATTGTGTCCATCATGTTTAAATGGCTCACTTTCTATAGATATGGTTGATAGCTTAGGTAAAGAAATTAGATATTCCGGTTATGTTTATGATATGGTTCCAGGTAAAGGTTGGATACTGGAACCTCAGGAAGAATATTATCGTTGTTTTAATCTGCTGGAAACAAATGGATTTATCAATTATGGTCTTATTGGTGCTATGTATCTTAAATATCTCCCTTCTGGCAAATACAGGATGCGTGCTCATAGTTGGAGAACTTATTCACAAGAACTATCCTTTGAAGTGATGGAGCCAATAGGGGAGGAGAAAGCAACATATGATGATTATATAAATGCTGTTATTACTGATCAAAATAACAACGATAAAATATCATTTGAAAACGAAAATATTGTTGCTTACAAAGAAGACAAATTAGTTTCCGTTTATAAAAGGCTTAAGTTGTTTCTTGAAAAATATCCAAATTGTCAGTATTCTGAAAAAGTAAGTTGGGATATTGATAAAAGTACTTTTCTCGAGAAATTTCCAAATTCCGGATTTAATGAATCTAACCTTAGGTATCTCACTGATAAAATGGAAGACAGTGAAAAGATTAATTTTCTTTATCAAGTAATAATTGACTATCCAAATACAAGAAGTTGCAAATTCGCTGAACAGATGTTGAGGATGATGGATAAAGAAGAAAAATAGTCTTATCTAATATCATAAAAGACTCTTTAATAAATTTTCTGTTGTCCTCATTTTATTTCATCAACATATTGCAACATGAACAATGCTTTATGTTATGTCCATTATGGATGTGATCCCTATTATAATATGGCTGTGGATGAGTTTCTTTTTCAGCAAGCTCTGAACAAGCCATCCGCAATCTACCTACGATTATATACCTGGAGTGAAGGAGCCATTACTTTTGGTTATAACCAGAATGTGGAAAAAGCTGTAAATCATAAAAAACTTGGATCGACCCCATTAATAAGAAGAGTAACCGGGGGAAGGGCTTTATTTCATGATCTATCGGAACTAACTTATGCTATAATTGTCAATACTGAGCATCTTGATAACGAAAAAATCACAGGTTCATTAAATAAAACTTCAAAATCGATCTCCGAAGCCCTGATTGGATTTCTGAGTGAGCTAAAATTGACTTCGCATTATGTGCGACATTCATTAGACTCAAAAAAGGGTCCAAAGTTCTTTCATTCAGCACCCTGTTTCGAGTCCGCCTCAAAGTACGAAGTTGAATCCAATGGGAAAAAAATAATTGCCTCCGCACAGCGCCGAATCGGTAATTCTTTGCTTCAGCATGGCTCAATTAAGATAAATGGCGTGGCCGATCATCCTGCTCTAAAACTAAGTTCAACAGGTTTCAGCTCAAATGGGTCACAAACATTAAGTAGTAGTCATTTCAACGTCTTACAAGAGATTTTTTTCAATAAAATGGCCGAATTTCTCGGTCTAAATGTAAACAGGATACAATTTAGTGATTCTGAAACTGAGCTAATCAGGAATTATTCAAAAAATCTCAAAAAAAATTCATATTTCAAGCGGAATATTGTTAAACAATAGTTTCTCGTATTAAGTCTATATCTTGATGATGGAATGGTTTCGTGGGAAAAAAGAGCTTGACTTTCCTTCGGGAGAGTAGCAAATTTTGTCCCTTAAAGAAGTTGTGCCGAAAATTAAGGGCAACGTTGATATGCGAGGTAGAATAAGGTTCTAGGGAAGTTTTTATGCAGTGTCGTTAGTTCTTGTATTCCTTTGACTTGCGTTTATTAAAGGACTCAGGGAAAATGTTCTGCATTGTCAATTAACCTGATTAAACTTCTTTTGAATTTGAAAATTATTTTTGATATATGTTAGGAGGACAGATCATGCTGGGTCGTTATAAACGGCATTTCCTTGCAATTGGTATTATTTCAGCATTTCTATTTCTTTTAAACGGTGGAATCTTTGCCGCTTCAACCGGTAAAATTATGGGTACAATTACTGACGATAAAGGTGAACCGGTAATTGGTGCATCAGTTCAGGTAATAGGAACTAACCGTGGTGATCAAACTGATTTTGATGGAAAATATGTAATTACTCAGTTGGAACCCGGAGTGTATTCTATCAAAATTACACACTTGGAATTTAATACAGTTGAAATTTCTGAGATCCAGGTTAAAGCTGACCTGACTTC
>JBDRQG010000110.1:0-3668 GCA_043826475.1 bacterium | reverse complement strand
TCGTTATTTTTAAACAATTTTAATATTTCCCCGTAAATATATTATCTTTAATTACTAAAAGAAGAAGGAGAAAAAATGATTGAACTGGCCAAAGGAGTGTTTGAGCAATATAAGACAAATACCAGATTATATCTTAGTGCTCTGGAGGGAATCAATAGGGAAGATTCTTTAAAGCAGATTCATGAAAAAATTAATCCTATTGTTTATATAGCTGGGCATATCGTGTGTGCCAGATTCTATGCCGCAAATCTTATTGGATTAAAAGTAGCATATAAATATAATGATATTTGCAAAGGTGGCATTGAATTGGTTGATGTCAATTCCTATCCTTCACTTGATGAATCAATAAATGACTGGAATGAAGTTTCGGAAAAAATCTTCGAAAGGATGGGAGAAATCTCCGAAGAGGAATTTTTGGCTGAACCACAGGGCAAGTTTCCCAGCGGTGATCATACCATACGCGGAGGAATGATCTTTTTAGGATCGCATGATATGTATCATATCGGACAATTGATTATGCTCAGAAAAGCACTTGGTCTGAAAAGTCCCATAGGCTAATGGCAAATCCACATTTATTTGTTAAAATCTAAAGGACCTTTTTCAAAGCGTTTTTGACAATTGCTTAGAACATAAGACCAGGCTTTGTCAAAATATTCATAAACATTCTCCCATTCATTTGTTTTACCCCAGCCAATATGGTTGAGTGTAATTTTAACCGAATCCGCTCCTGTTGGCTCAAACTGCATTATCACCTGGGTCTTGATAAACCGTAACTCTCCAAAACTGGGGGGAGCGTTCCATTCAAAAGAGAGCATCTCCTTTGGAAGGTAACTGAGAACTTTGCAATCCTCACCCCCTTTTGAGCCATAAGGAGCATCGAGCAGAAAATAAATTTCATAGGCTCCGCCGGGTCTTAACTCAATTTTTGCTTCGGGTGAAAAGAATGTCTTAACCCCCTCGGTTGTAGTCCAGGTTTTCCAGACCTCTTCGAGTGAGGCTTTAACAGTTATCTCTTTACTTATCGCTTTATCGGAAGGATAAGTTACATACCTGTTGGGGGGGGTATAATGTGCCATCAGGGATGCTGTCATTGGGGATATTTCGTAAGTATGAACTCCCTGTACAACCGAAGGCTCACTTTTCATGATTTCGATCGCTTCTTCTTCGGAGACTGTCTGGAGAATAATTAATCCGAATACAGGATCAAAACATGGACCTGCCAGGAGGACTTTCTTTTTTGCAATTAGATCCTGCAGATATACAAAATGTTCTCCCATGATTCTTGCTTCATTTTCGGTCATATTTTCCGGCCAGCCTTGGCGGGTTCCGATGAGTTTCACGAGATATTGCTTATATTCAACCATTGTCGCTCCTTTAGACTCAGATTCGGGGGAGGCTGATAAAATTGACTTAGCTCCCAAAAAGATGATAACCATTCCAATAATTGCAGGTATTTTGTAAAGTCTATTTTTCATAATCCATTTCTTTGAAATAGTACGTTGATTTTTGTTATTTATAGTGATCTTTTGAATATTTTTCAATTGAATTTTATAAATTTGTTCCAAAATGAAACATCTTGGGGGCTTTTTCACCTCTACTTTTTCCTTGTATGTAAGGCTAAGTTTTTATATTCTTTTGGGATATGCTGAAACAGTATGGCGCTGAAAACGTATTTCATAGAAATGGAAATAGTGCAGGATAGAGACACATTATTGATTGAACAGGCTCTCAAGGGTGAGCAGAAAGCTTATCGGGAGCTCACGGAGCGGCATCGGACGGCTATTTTTCATATTATTTATAAAATAGTCAGAGACCGGGAGACCGCCAATGATCTTGTTCAGGAGACTTTTATGAAAGCCTTTTCATCATTGGCGACTTATCGTTCCGAATACCGGTTTTCTACCTGGCTTTATAAAATCGGGGCTAATTGTTCCATTGATTTCCTGAGAAAAAAGCGGATACAGGCTCTTTCTTTGGATCGGAACCTGGAAGACGAGTCCGGCAGCAGGGAAATGGATATACCCGACTACTCCTATCATCCGGGAAGAGATCTGGAGCGAAAAGAGCAAAGATTTAGTATTAAGGAAGCAATTGAATCTTTACCTGAAAAATATCGGGAAGTTGTAATTTATCGCCATCAGGACGATAAATCATATGAAGAAATAGCCGATTTACTTGATATACCTCTGGGTACGGTAAAAGCTCGAATATTTCGGGCACGGGAGCTTTTAAAGAAAAAGCTCAAGGAAAATTAATACCCGGATAGTATAAAAGGAGTTTGTCAGCATGATACGGCATTTAAAATTATCAGTCTCAGCTATCTTGATATTATTGTTATTTGCATCAGCTAACTTATATGCCAAAGAATATAGTTTTGATTTTCAGAGAATATACAGTGATATCCAGCCTCAAAAGCTGGAGCTTATTATTCCTCGCGGTAAAGTTATAATTGTCGGCAGCGAAGATAACCGGGTCGTGATCGATGCGGTGAAATATATTCGGGCGGGGGATGCTGATGAAGCTCAGGATGTGGCTGATCATATAGAGATTAAAGCGAGTGAAGACGGCAAGCTTATCAGGATAGAAACCAACTACCTTCGCTATCATGGCCGTGGAGTTAAATTCTGGCAGAAACTGCTTGGGGGTGGATCAGATACCTACGGTGAAGTCAATTACACGATTGCCGTACCCACTAACATTGATCTTTATATCAACGGTATAGCCGCAGATATAGAACTATCCTCGGTACAGGGGGATATTGAAATTGAAAATGAAAATGGAAATACAAAAAGTGAGTTTATATTCGGGGATGTGACTATCAAACAGCCGACCGGCAGGATCGACCTTCAATGGATTGAAGGGGATATCCGCATAAAAACCGCATCGGCCAAAATTGATGTCAACCAGGTTCGTGGGGCTCTGGATATTACCTCGCAAACGGGTGATATTTATGTCCGGACCGAACTTGACAGCCCCAGGGATTATTTTGTCAGAACCAACAGCGGCTCGATAAATTTCAGCATACCGGAAATGTCATCCGGCCGGTTGAATATTGAAACGGTTGCCGGTGATATCAATACCGAAATCCCTATTTCCATTGAATCGGTTTCCAACTACAAAGTGGTTGGCGAATTCGGTCGGGGCGGACCGGAGATAAATATCTCCTCATCAACCGGTAACGTCCGTGTTGCTCTGTTTTAGCTTCGATCGTTTACATAGGATGTAGAATGAAAGCTCGTATCAAAATCTCTTTATGGTTTGTTTTCTCCTTTGCTCTATTTTCATTTACATCAATGCCTGTTCCTGCTCAGAATAATTCTGATGATCTCATCGATTCTGTAATCAATGATAATCTTCTTGATATAGATGAATCACCCGTATTTGTGAAAATCAAATTGGAAAAAGGGCAGGTTACAGCCATAGATACTATGGGTTATGACTGGTATTACGATTTTGATAAAGATGTTTTTGTCGAGGGCTATTATCCTGATGAAGAACCCACCGCGGAAGATTTGATTATCGAAGAAATCCTTTCTGTAAAAGATAGATGTATAAACGAAAAGATTGTGAAAGATTATGAAGGGGATATTATCGTCGGGTACGATGAGTATGTTGATGGTGATATTAAAGCATTTGAGAGAGTGTCTATAAAAGGCTGGGTAAGAGGC
>JBDRQG010000109.1:0-7652 GCA_043826475.1 bacterium | reverse complement strand
ACATTTTATCTTATACGTTTGACATAGGTTTAAGCGTCTATTATAATAGTTATAGCACTCAAATAAGCCAAAGTTGATCTTTACCGGGGAGTAAGGCGGCTTGATTTATGGGAAGGAAATGAGGGTATAATTGTATCAGATATATAGATAATATTATGTCAGAATGATGTTCAAATAAAAACAAAAGGAGGATGCCATGAAAAAAACAATTAGAGTAATATTACTAATGTTGTTTTTCTCTATTATTGTTGGAATTTTCAATGTCTGTTGGTCGACTCAACCAACAGTTGAATGGTATTTTAGTTATGAATTGGAACCAAAAGAAATTCCCGATAGTGCGGGACCTATGGATATACTCTTTAATCTGACACCAACAGAGTCATGCCCTGATGATCTAAAAGAAGTCAAAATAACAGTTGAACCATCTGAAGGCTTAAAGTACTTAGGCCCAAACAGTTGGGTAGTTAATGTTGAAAAAGGCAATACATATTCAACCGATTTAAAGATTGTTATACCAAAAGATGATTCCAGCCATCTATTCATTAAACTAGAATATGGTAAAAAACATAGATATTTAAGAAGATTTTTTGTCACCACTGGTGATTTGGTTGAGTTTTGGAAAGGGTATCCTTCGGGGAGATATTGGAAATATCCAAAATATGAACCGGATACTACGAAGTATGAAGTACGGATTGATTTACGAGTTCAAAGGCGATTTGATTATATTGACATGAAAAGAGAATTTTTTGGTCCAATGCAACCCTCAAACGATAGTGGATTTTATATAATAAAAATTACCAGGGAATCATTCAATGATCTAATTATGGAAGGATTTAAGTGTGATTATATTGAAGAGCCACCTCCTGTAAAACCTGGTCCTTCAGGAGTAAAGGGTACAATCCAGAAAAGAGGAGGTACTCCCAATAAGAGCCCTTGTTTATGGAAAACTCAAGTAGAGTAGGTTGAAACCCCTGCGGTTTCAACTATTAAATTTTTCTCAATACTACCCTATAATTTTTAAATCTACATAATCTTCACCCTCCCATTCTCCAATAAATACAATTGATCGGTAACGTTGGCCACAAAGAAACGATCATGGCTGACAATCAAATAGCCGCCCGGAAAGTCATTTAATAATTTTTCGAGAATTTCAATAGACTCGATATCGAGATGCGAGGTCGGTTCATCCATGATCAGAAACTCCGCCTGTTCCAGCACACACTTGACAATAGCCGCCCGCATCAATTCGCCATAGGAAAAATTTTCTATTGGCTCGTGTACTTTTTCTCTTCTGATAAATACCGAAGCCAGGTAAAGCCTGATATCTGCTTCGCTTCGGCCGGCATCTATGAAATTTTCTAAAAGCGTTTTATGCTTGAAAAACCCCTTCAAACCCTGAGGCAGATGGCATAGCTTGACGCCACTATTAAGTTTACACTCCCCGATCAATGGTATAAGTTCGCCAAGCACGAGTTTAATTAATGTCGATTTACCGATACCATTGGCTCCCATTAGACAGATTCTGTCTTTAACGGACATTGAGAAATCCGCCTCTTTAATGATAAAAGCACTTTTAGCGCTATTATAAGAAAACGATACATTACGAATTGAGAAAACATTTCGATTCTTAACCGTATATTCTGGCATCTGCAATGTAATTTTGACATGTACCGTCGGCTTTATCTTTTGCAGATTTGTAATTTCCTTTTCCGCTTTGGTGCGAGCCGCTTTGGCTCGGAGAGCCATCTTTTTTGCTCGTCTTCCAATAAATGACTTATCCCCCTCGGCCACTTTTCTCGATTTTTCTTTTTGAGCTGACCAGTCCATCCGGTCACGAACCACATTTTGAAGCTGAGTGATTTTATTTTGGATGGTTCGAGCCTTTTTTACTTTGGTATTGTAATCGGTATCAGCAAGTGAAGATGCCAAACTATAACCTCCCTCGGTTTGATAAATACCATCGCGGGTCATGTAAATTGTACCATCTGCCAGGTTATCGATCAAGGTCCGGTCATGCGAGACAATTATAATTCCTGTACCCCGATTTCGATGCTGTTCAATTTGGCTTTCAAAAGCGGTTAAACCGTTAATATCAAGATAATTGGTAGGTTCATCGAATATCAAAACGTCCGCATCAGAAGTAAAAGCAACGGCCAGCATCAATTTCCGCATCTCCCCTTCCGAAAGGGGTGTTGGCGAAACTGCTTTCATAAGGTTTGAGAGATCATCTCTTTTAATAGAAAGGGCAAATTCGGAGGCAAGCTGACATACGTCATCAATTTCAGAATCAGTTAGTCCTTTAAGAACGGATAGGCATTGCCTGTTGAGTTTTTGGGGAAGATATTTAATAACAATATTTTTATCAAACAACACCTCCCCGCTTATTTTTAACTCAAAATTATTGATGTAATTTTTATCGTTGATATGTTTGTGATAAATATAATTTAGTAAGGTGGATTTACCGCAGCCGTTAGCTCCGATAAGAGCAACTACCTCTCCCCGCCCAAGAGAGAACGAAAGCCGCTCGAATACTTTTTTATCAAGATAGGATATCGAAAGGTTTTTAATATTTATTAAAGCTTTATAATTCATAACAACTCCCGAATATAGACATAATTCACCTCGTGCCAATTACAGCAAAGCGAATTCATAATAATTAGTTAACAGGTATGGGAGTTAATTATCTCAATGGTCCTCCTGGTTTATTTATTAGTAATATAATTAGTCTACTGTCAAAATTCAAGAATATAATCAATTCAAACCGCTATTATTATACCCCCGGACAAAGGCCATCCTCTTTTGTAATGCCGGGTGGCTGTAAAACCAGAATTCTATTATTGGATTCGGATCGGGATCGGAAAGATTGAAAACCGAAAGCTTGTCAAAAGCAATTGCCGCCGTCTCCCCATCGACCTGTGTAATATCCATGCCGTAGATATCTGATTGATGCTCCATGTAACGGCTCATGCCGTTCGTAACCGGCTGGAATAAAAATGAAAGGACTGAAATAAATATTACTATCAATGGCAGCGAAGCCATATCACCCAAAGAATCGAATTTGAATTTGTCTTTAAACCGATTGATTATCCTGTGAATGGTTTTATTCATCAGCCACAAACTGAACAAGATAAACAAAATTGCCACTAACAATCCCCACCAGATATGATTCATGACATAATGCCCCATCTCATGCCCCATTACAAACAGGATCTCATCATACGTAAAATTATCTATCAAGTTATCGTAAAGAACAATTCGTTTTGAGCTAAACAATCCCGTCACATAGGCATTTATCTTGGTCGATTGTTTGGAAGCATTAACCTGGAAGACATCGGCCCCTTCAATCCCGGCTTTAGTGGCAAGAGTCAGAAGTTTTGTTTCGAGTTGTTTGTCCTTTACAGATTCATAGTCATTAAAAAGTGGTGAAATGACAACCGGGGCGATTACAATCATTAATACAGCAAAAGGAATAGCTCCTATGGAAAAAATCAACCACCAGTTTTTTTTGTATTTATTGATTAGCTTATATAAAAACCAGACCGGAATAATTAATATTACCATGGAGATAAAGAGATTTAACAGATCCTCACCCCACCATTGTAAAAAGGTCTGGTTCATAAAACCATAGTCCGACTCTACAATAAAACTGCGATAAATATTGAATGGCAAATTCAGAAGGTAATCGACAATTACAAACAATATCAAAAAGACCCATACGGCAAAAAAACGTATTTTAACTTTGTTTGCCCAGTTTCGCATCTTTGCCGAAAACCCGGCAAACAGGATTAGCAGCAGAATTCCCAATCCAACAAAAAAATCAACAAAGCGCCAGATATTATTGAACTGCGAATACTTTATCAGGTTTTCCTTCCGCTCCTCAGACATAGGGTAGAGGCTTTGAGTGTTTTCTTCAGTGCCAGAGCTGTTTGTTGTATTTAGAGTTGCTGTAACGCTTTCCGGTTGGGCAGAAATACTGTCATGAGTTATTTTATTAGTATCCGGTTGGGCGTTGATTGTAAATGAAAATAATAATAATGCAATTGCCGTAATTATAAAATATTTCATCATCGATCCTCCGGTAAATTTTTATTATAGCTATATTTACGATATTTTATTAAAAACATCCATAAAAAAAGGGGCCGAAAAATCTGCCCCTTTTAATATCAAAATATAATTACTTTACGCAATAGTGACTTCTTTGCAGAGATAAACATCCTGAATGGCATTCAGCAGTTTTACCCCTTCTTTAAGCGGGCGCTGGAAGGCTTTACGGCCGGATATTAAACCCGTACCACCGGCACGCTTATTGATCACCGCAGTTCTGACTGCGGCTTCAAGATCACCGGCCCCTTTGGATGCGCCGCCGGAGTTGATCAGGCCGATCCGACCCATGTAGCAGTTAGCAACCTGGTAGCGGCAAAGGTCAATCGGGTTTTTGGATGTTAGTTTGCTGTAAACTAAATCATTAGTTTTACCAAAACCGATTTCGGTGTACCCATTATTATTTTCAGGTAATTTCTGTTTGATAATGTCAGCTTCGATTGTGACGCCGATATGGTTGGCTTGTCCGGTAAGATCGGCTGAAGTATGGTAATCGATCCCCCCTTTTTTGAAAGCTGAGTTTCTAAGATAGCACCAGAGAACGGTAAACATTCCCAGTTCATGAGCGACAGAAAAAGCATCAGTGACTTCCTGAAGCTGCCTCATGCCGTTATCGGCTCCAAAATAAATAGTGGCTCCCACCCCCACCGCCCCAAGATTGAAAGCATTTTCAACCGAGGCAAACATTACCTGATCATATTTAGTCGGGTAAGTCAGCATTTCATTGTGATTCAGTTTTACGATGAACGGAATTTTGTGAGCGTACTTGCGGGCAACCGATCCCAGAGATCCAAAGGTTGATACCACACCGTTACAGCCCCCTTCAAGAGCCAGTTCAACAATTTTTTCAGGATCAAACAGGCCGGGATTGGGAGCAAACGATGCCCCGCCGGAATGTTCAATACCCTGGTCAACCGGCAGGATCGAAACATAACCGGTTCCAGCGAGACGGCCGTAATTTCTCAGCCAGCTCAGATTGCGAAGCACCGAAACCGGACGATCCGACAGCGCAAGAACATCATCAACAAAGTTAGGCCCGGGGACATGAAGGCTTTTGCCTGGGATCCCCTTACACTTGTAGGTTAAAAGATCCTTATCCTTACCTAACATTTTTTCAATTTGACTTATCATGGCAGAATCCTCCATGGAAAATTTACTTTTCATATTTTAAGAATATTAACAAATTTTACAACAGGAAAGCAACATATTGTTTTAACCATTGTAATTTTAAAAAATGGAAAATTATTTTTTAATTGAAAAATATCGATTACAAAAAGGGAGACAAAGCCTCCCTTTCTATACTTATATTGAACGGAACAAATATTGGAATTTCAGAAAGAACTGCCGGCCGGTTTCATGGGCATTGCGGGCTTTCTCCATATCCCAATCATAGCCATGGCTGGAACCGACATAAAATATCGTAAAGGGATTTATTTTATATGTTAAAAGAGGTTCAAAACTGAGGTCATTCCCAAAATCATTATACTGGACAATCAATCGGAAAAATAACTCACGGGTGAATTGATAATTCAACTTGGTCCGTATAATATACCCTTCGTAAATTTTTTCTCTCGTATCTCTATTTAACAGCTTGTAGTATGAATATTCCGGGGTTATGACAAATTGTTTTAAAGGTTTAAAAGTAAACCACAATTCAGCATTTGTCTGTCTTCCCATAACCGGCAGAGGTTCAACTGTACGTGCTATCGAATTTCCGTAACTTAAACTAGTCCCAAAGCGAAAATAATCCATAGCGCTATTGGATAAATCGAGGTAAAAGACTCTGATATCATCAAACCATACCGTATGAAGCATCTCTCGGCTGATTACGAAACTGATATCAATGTTAGTCTGCCCGGTAAGTTGCATTCCAAACATCGGCTTGATCCATTCATCTTTGCGAATATTATTATAGTTCCAGACACGTCCGACATTTATTGAAGGGTAGAATTTAGAGACAATTTTTCCGTTGGGACGGAATATGAGGTTTGACCAGATACTTACCTCACGTCTGTTGTTTTGAGTTACAAAGCCGTTATTTGCTCTAAAATTAGGGCTGACATCATAATAATCCAGATCAAATGACCATAACCGTGCTTCTCTGCCAAAATTTACATATATTGCTTTTCCATTATATGATTCACCATCAAAGGCAACAGTGTTCTTTCCATTATTGAAAGTAGTGTCAGAGAGGTAATCTTCAGAAACAGTTGCATTTTCTGGTTCTTCGGTTCTACTACCTAAAATCTGAGCAAGAATCCTATACTTCGTAAAAAATTTTATTAAGGCATCGGTACCAACAACGGTATTGTATCCACCCCCTTCAAGACGACGGTCGGTGAACAGACCACCAATGAATGAATCTTCAAAAATCGAGTGTTTGATACGGCCAATATTAGATGTGCTTTTACCCATTTCAGCCAATTCCGATCCTTCTTCAAGGGGGATTATATAGGGGCTATTTTCATCATGCGCCGCAAGATAAAAGAAACTGGTTTTGTCCATACGTCCGGTTAATTTAAAGGCTGCATCGGGATTATTAACCGAACGGGTATAAATAGCATCGATCCAGGAGCTATAAAGATCACTCCCCTCCTGGAAAAAAGGTCTTCGTTCCGGATAAAACAGGGCAAAATTTGTGTTAACATCAATCTGGGCTGCATCTGATTCGATTTGAGAGAAATCGGGATTGACAGCTGCTTCGGCGGTCATACCGCTGCCAAGCTGGTAACAAACATCCAACGAGAGATCTGCATCCGGATTATCATTTCTAAAACCGGATTTTAAATCATCTGGATCATTTAATTCGCTCGACTGATATCCAATCAAAGATGGAAGCAAATCAAGCTTGCTTCCCGGTTTGACATTTTTAATTCCTGTCAAATAACCAAACTGGCAGAAAAAACAGGCTTCTCCAATTGTCAGTGGCGCCCAGGAATATTTGTGCATGACATCACGCGGATGACTTCTCCAAAAGGTGGCTCGCCAGATTTGTTCCTCTTTATCAGGAAATCTTAGAGAACTAAAGGGAATGGCAATTTCACTCTGCCAGCCCTTTTCAGTAATTTTTCCTGCAGATTCAAATACAATATCAAAACGAGAATCTTCTCCATTATTGGCAACCCATCTAAGATCACCTTGTACGCCAAGTGGATTGACATAAAATTCATATGACCACGCGGCATTTCCATAAGTATCAAGAATTATCCCGACAAAATCATCTGAAAACATGTCGTCACGATCCGAGAGAGTAGCTCTTATTGATGAAGGATCATCAAAACAGTTAAAACCCAAATATAAATACTGGTCATCATAAGCTGCATAAACTCTGGTTTCAACTGGCGGTTTTACATTGTCAACCGGAGTGTATTGAGTAAAATAATCTGTTTGGACAGCATTCTGCCAACCGGGATCGAAAAGGTCACCATCAATTTTAATTTCCCCCACTACTCTTGAGATATCCATCGTTGGGAGAGTGGTTTTTTGATTCTTTTGTTGTGCTGTAACTGATGAAAGTAATAAGAGAAAAATTATCAATATTCGCATACTTA
>JBDRQG010000108.1:0-2030 GCA_043826475.1 bacterium | reverse complement strand
TACCCGCCACAAATCATACCATAGAAAAATAGGCTCCGCTCCATAAAACGCTCAAAAAGTTTGTACGAAAGGAGTGCTAACAAAATCAGCATAAGAAATCCTGAGCCAATAGAGATGATGCGAAAAGTAAGTAAAACGTTTTCTTCGGATGGTGCACCCAGGGTGCTAAATACGGCATCGTTTAGAATCGTTGCTCCAATATCCCATGACTTAAGGAAGCTTATCTCATCAGTGAGGCTGGTAAGGAGATAATAACCATCACCCAGGAAGTGGGTTGTGCTTGGAAAACCTATGAAAAAACCTGTAAAACCGATCGAAGAGATAATCGTCATGATCCAATATTTGAGAGTAGGACTTAAGGAGGTGGTATCTAAAGCAGTTTTATCATTAATGCGTTTGCTCCATATCCATAACAGTGGGCTAGCACTTATTGCTATGATAACCAGAATAGCCTGAATTACAGTAGGTTGATAAGCCCACCAGTTAAATCCCCATACTCGTGTTTCAGAGATAGCCCAGCCAATAATAAAAAAACCTATCGTACAATAGTAGATGGCAAACAGGCTATTATATGAGGGAGTTGATGAGTTGGAATTCTTGTTTTTGTATCGTTTATTCATATTTTTTATAATCTGAAATTTAATTTTAACCTAATATTTTATCAAATTCGAAGCAAGTGTATTTTGAATTTGTGTCTCTAATAAAAAGTTCAGGCTTTGCAAAAGACTATTAATAACCTCTGAGCTGATATATTTTCATAAAGAAACAAACAACAGGTTTCCTCTCAAAAAAGAGGTGACAAATCTGCCTTTTTTCATTATATTACTATGGTTCGTTCATCGTTGAATCTTCGTATGAACGACTTCCCGAATAACATCGCCGTGCGAACCATAAGTACAGGATTATATTCCTGTAGAGTTGTTAACTAATGGAATCACCAACCGGGAGGTTAAGATGAAGACATACATTCTTATGTCAAAGCTTGCGCCCCATGGTCCCAGCCTCATTGAAATCGCATCAAAAGTGAAGGAGGGATCCGAAGTCGGGCGCAAATGGGTCGAAGAAGTAATGAATCATTGCCCAGAGGTAAAATTTAAAGCGCATTATGCCTTATTGGGTGGCTATGATTTTATGGACATATACGAAGCACCGGATGAAATAGCCGCTGCAGAGGTATCAATGATTTGCGGGTCGGATGGTATTTTCGTTGCCGAAAGCTGGACAGCTATCCCTGAAAAGCGTATTGCTGAAATTGCCAGAAGAGTTATAAGACCGGAATTTAATCCTGAACATCAAACGGGCGCATAAGAAACTTCCTAATATTTATATTTGGGATTCCATTTGTTTACACCATCTTTCAACAAATCAAATAGGTGCCAGACATTACAAAAATCATCACCGGGACCAAGTATAGCAGTGCCGGAACGGTATATTTTGCCATTTTCTGTCTTATAAAAAGCGGAAACCCCGGGCCAGTAGTCACCTTCTTTGGGATTATACCCCATATCTTTTGCAAAACTATTTTCATGACCCGAGAGCATTTTAAATCTCCATCCGCGTGATGCCGCAAATTCTTTTTGAACTTGAGGTTCATCGGGGGATATTACTACAAATGATGCCCGATTTTCAAGATGATGAACGACACCATTAAATCCATCAGCCCACAGAGTACAATAAGGGCATTTTTCCCCCATGTTATGAATTACAATTAGATCCGTTTTTTCGCCGAATAGCTCTGATAGATTGGTAGTCGTGCCGTCAACGCTCTTAAAAGTATAATCTCTAACTTCTTCATCGGGGATTTGCTTTCGAAGTTCGGTCAGTCTTTTTTTATCTTTAAGAATTTGTTTTTCCAGCTCTTCAGCCTGCTTTTTTAGATTATCGACATTAGCCTGAGTCATGTTTTGACCTTTCTATAAATATTTTCTTTTAACTTATATAATATACGACTGATTTGATCCATGACAATAACATTTTAAATAAAATAAATAAGATATGGCATTATTATCATATATATCATTTATTGGTTT
>JBDRQG010000107.1:0-5908 GCA_043826475.1 bacterium | reverse complement strand
GCCGTCATTTCTTTTTCAAGAATATCTTTCTTACCATAATAAAGCTCTTTGTATGGTAGATAAGTGGTCCTATCTATATAAGAAAGTCTGCGGGTGAAGCTGTCTTTTTCCGCCTTGGGAATAGATTCTATTACCCACACCGGCTTGTCATTCCAAACGGAATCCTTAACCAGGCTATGATTATCAACTGACCAGTGGCGTCCGGAGACATCCTCGTAACTGAAATCGGAACCGACAAAACTTGAATTTTTATCATCAGCCGAAATCTGCTTGACCAGATCGACAGCCGGGACATAAATCCAGCGTTGATCGTTGGCGTCAGCATTTTTATATACCATAAATGTCAAGCGGGATACATCAGAGGGCTTCTTAAAATAAGTGAAATATTTCTGGTTGCCGCCATCTTCAAGATCCAGCCTGAGCATCACAAATTCTCTATCCCGTTCGCTGCCCTTCTTATCAATGATCTTCATAGATACATCTGCAACTCCATCATCACCGGCATAATAATAAGCCATGTGGGATTTTTTCATTATCTCTTCTGCTGTCTCCTGAGCCGCAACATTTATCGACATTACGGCGATCAACAAAATGATCATTGCTGAGAGGTTAATTTTCTTAAACATTTCTTTTCTCCTATTTTCTATTCTTCTTATTTACTTTTTAGTATCAGGTAATAATCTCTTATGAAAAGTCTGAACTATAGCCGGAAGCAGCAGCATCGTTACCAATCCCGAAACCACCATTATAGCTAAGAAAAACGTTCCAACCGTAATATATGGCACCAGAGTGGAAAACATCATCGGAATAAAGCCGATGGCGATCACCAGCACATTGCGGCTGATAGCCCGGCCTGCCCCTTCAAATATTTCATGGAACGACTTTTTGAATTCACCCAATTCTTTGTGGATCTCCCTCAAACGCTGGATGAAATGAATGGCAAAGTCAACTGAAAGCCCAAGTGTCAGCGATGAAAGGACCGCTATCGGCATATCATAGGGTTTGCCAATGTATCCGATAAAAGCATAGATTGCCATAACCGTAATAGTCAACGGAAGCATGGAAATGACACCCCATTTGAAAGATCTAAAGAGGAATATCATCATTATAAGAACTACAACATAGGCGCCTGCTAATGATGATCTCATACCGGCTACCATCTTCTGCTGCCAGACAATATTGATATATGGCAGTCCCGCCCATTTAATCTCTACTCCCAGGGGGGCAGGATTTTTAGCAATGTAATCAGTAACAAATTCTACGGTGGCTTGTACATCTCTGTTGTCACCGCTGGTTAACTGAACCCAAAGGTTTAACTTATTATAATCGGAAGTTACCATTTTGAACAGGTCATCCGAATCACCGCCCGACATTTCAAACATAAATAGAAGCTGAGCCACTTCGTCCTGATTATCAGGCAGGACTGCTTTGGCTGAATCAGCTTCAAATAATTCATAGCGAACTTTTTTCACTATATCCGGAAGTCCTGTTGTTGCCCCTACGATTTCCTGCTTTTCTAACTCTCTTTGAAGATGCTCAACATAACTAAGCACTTCAGGCGACTTCATCTTGTCAGATTCTTCAGATTCAAAAACAAGATAATTCATATAGGTCCCGGCTAGATGCTTGTTCATAATGGTGTCGGCAATTCTAATCGGATGTGATTTTTTAAACCATTTAACCGGATTATCATTTACTACAATCATCGAAAGACCAACCGCAGAAACAATAATTACAACAGCAGAGATGCCAATTATCACCATATTTCTTTTACGGGATAAGTTCCGGAATGAATTCATTATCGATGCCAGAATTCCTTTTTCTTCCTTCTCATGATCCTTGCCAAAGTTTCTCAGAGTCTTATCTGAAATCAGAGAGGCAATAGCCGGATTAAGAACAATCGACAACAGCCAGGAGACGATAACACCAAAAGCGATAAAGATACCAAAAACCTGAACCGGTGGAATTGGAGTCAAAGCCAGAGAGAGAAAGCCGGCAACAGTGGTCATCGAAGTAAAAAGCATCGGCAGGAAAAGAGTGCTGATTGAATTTCTGATGCTTGTATTTTTATGTTTATGCTTGCCATAGTGGTCATGAAATTCCGAAATAATATGAATAGAATTCAGAACTGATATTGGTATCAGAAATATGGGAATCATCGATGACATAATATGCACCGTATGGCCGGTGGCAATTAAAAGCCCCATCGCCCAGATAACCGACATTATGGCCACAATCATCGGCGCCATAATTACTTTTAACTGACGGAAGAACATAAACAGCAGCAGCATAATAATCAGCATCGCCGCCGGAGCCGAGTAAGCCATCTGGGAGAACATCTCCGCCCCAAAGGAATCCTCTGCGATTGGCAAGCCGGCAATATGGAATTCTTCATTGCCGATATATTTTTTTGTAATATCAGTTATTTCACCAGAAATCCGGTGCGACATATCTTTGGATTCGATCGGAATAAAGATAGCAAGCACCTTGCGGTCTTCCGAGGCAAGTTTCCCCCTCAAAAGGGGATTAAGCATTATGCGGCCAAAAATATAATCAGCCTCTTCCTGCGTCTCTATTTCATCTTCCATCAGCGTCTCTATTATAATAGAACCTCCAGACCCCTGCTTGATATCATCAACTGTTGATGGCGCCAATATATCTTCAACAATAATGCCCTCAATATCTTCAATTTCAGATACAATTTTATATACCCTGTTTAACAATTCAGGAGTAAAGGCATTTGTTTCATCAACAACCCCAACCGCAATAAAATCATAAAGAGTAAATTCTTCTTTAACCTGATGATCAAACATGCGGGCGGGTTCGTCAGCCGGAAGCATATTCTCAGGATCGGTATCGATTTTAATTTTGGGGAATTGCATGGCAAAAAAAGCTGTAATAATAACGGCTATACCAATAACAATCCAGGGTTGCTTGATGGCAAATTCAGTGAGTCCTCGTTTCATTTAAATTCCTTTCAATTCATTTTCTTATCTTTGCCTATTTAGATAGATAAGAAATCAAAATGATTCAGACTACTTAAAGAAAAATAGCCTTTAATTGTCAATTTTACGTATTCCTATAGATATCAATAGATTAGGTGAAATCTTCAACTTGGTAATAAAGGCAACACCTGCTAATTGTGGAATTTTTTGTTCCACTTTTCCCGGAGGAGATTGTTGAGCTTGTCTTCAAGAGCTTTCGGGAGGGATTCTCTTTCCCCTTCCCGACAAAGACTGACTGTCTGCTTGAGAGAATCAACCATTATCCGACAGTTATTACAATGCCCAATATGCTCCTCAATCTCTTTGCAAAGCTCGGGAGATATTTCTCCATCAAGATAATCGTTGAGATTATTTATATAATCACTGCAATGTTCGCCCATAATGACCCTCAAATACTTTGGAGAGATGGTCTCTGAGAGCCAGCCTTGCCCTCAGGACACGTGATTTAGCTGAGGCAACCGATTCCCCTAACAAATCAGCCACTTCTTTAATAGAGAGCTCTTCATAATAGCGTAGGATAAAGGCTTCTTTGTACTTTAATGGAAGAGTCTCAATGGCTTCATCGATTATTGCTCTTAGCTCATTTTGTTCCAGAAGCTTATGAGGATCCTTCCAATCAAACAGTCGGAGACTGTTTTCTTGATTATCATGCAGATTATTAGAAGGTAAGTACTCCTCAACAGGCATAAGGTCAGTTCTTTTGTTGGTGGCCAATAAAGCCCTGGTTTGATTAAGAGCAATTGAATATAGCCAGGTTCCAAAAGCTGATTCTCCCCGAAACTGATCTATTTTATCGATTGCTTTCACAAGTGTATCCTGCACAATATCTTCAGCATCCTGAACGCTTCCGGTCATTTTTAGAGCCAGGTTATAAACCTTGCCCTTGTGATCATTTACCAACAATAGAAAAGCGTCAAAATCACCACTCTGAGCCTTTGCTACCAGTTGTCTTTCATCCATTAGATCAGTTTGCCTTTAAAATGATTCAAGATATCTTGTTCTAATTAATATAATGGAATAGCAGACCCGGGGAAAATAAAAAAAATGAATTCTTTATAAAATTGAAACTAAACCAAAACTCAGGTGTTTATAAGGAAAAGAAAGGCGGTTGTTTTTCCTCGTGAATTACAGCATGCCGTCTTAATCGCTCCGTGTTGTTATCCCTCCCCCGGCACGGAGCGTCTTTTTTTTATGGAAGAATATATACGAATTTTTCTGTCTATATCCGTTAAACACATAGAAGGGAGCCTTGTGTCGCTCGATTATAAGACTGAGCGATGCCTTTATAAAATACCTGACTTTTTCAACCCGCCCATAATGGTGGGAGACAAGCTCCCACCTATGTAGAAATTTTATAGATATCAAATACGAATGGATATTAGCAGGACTAAGATCTTATGTCTTAATAAATCAGCCAAGTATTTTTTCTACTTCTCTTATCTTCTTCTCAGCCTCAAGCCAGTCATTGACATCATTACCCGGAGTAAAACCATGCCGTTCGGAAATAAAATAGGCTATTTGCTCTTTATAGCTTTGGCAAAGTTCGTATTTTTCACCTCTTAAAGAGAGGGTTGCCGAACTGCCATCCTCGCTTATCAGGCTTAAATATTGAATCTGGCCATTCTCATCATAATCTACCGACATCTTTTCCGGCTGGTTAACTGCAACTAATGGTACATTAATAAAATCAGGATCGGGTCGGCCGGTATAAAACTCCACACTATTGAAATCACGCCCTTCTTTACATACTTTTATACCAAGAAAAGGGGTTTCATTAAGAAGCTCAGATTCCTGTCGATCCGGGCTGAAAACACAGACCTGGGCGCACCGATACTGGTTCTCGGTATTAAATTTTTTTACAAATCGCGTCCAAAAATTTTTTTTAATCTCTTTAATCATGGCATGCTCCTAAATACTCTAATAAAATATTTTTTATGTTAAGGCTAAAGTTATACGAATGATGTTAGCTATTTATAAATGCCTTGTATATATTTTATTAATATTATCGGAAATATCTTTCAAAAATAAAGAGCGAACAGTCCCTATTTG
This sequence comes from bacterium, assembly GCA_043826475.1. GTDB lineage: Bacteria > Zixibacteria > MSB-5A5 > GN15 > FEB-12 > DAOWMZ01. The sequence goes on along the minus strand of JBDRQG010000107.1, from coordinate 854 downwards.
GGGAGTGCCAGAAGGTACTACATTGATTGGTTGAGAAACAACCCGTTGGCATATCACTACTTAAACTAAAGAGATAAATAGCTGAAAAAGACCCATTATACAGGGAAATACCTAAATCCTATTTTATGACCTCGAATGTAACCTCTTTATATGATTGGCCGTTAACTATTATTTCAATCTTATGGATCCCGGGGTAATGCTTACGGGTACTGAAATCTTTAAAGAGATATTTGATCTTTAATTTAAGAATCTCATTCCCCCTAATATTCTTTTCACTCAATTTGAATGTTTTGGGGGCCGTTTTGCCATTCTTCTTGACAAAATGAAACTTATAATCAACAGCCAGCTTCTGGCTTTTATCAGAAAACGATTGGATTTCAAAATCCAGAATTATTTCAGAACCATATTTTATTATCTTATGGGAAGTATTTAATCCCTTCAATTTTATTTTTGGATTAGTCGTAAATCCAAAAAGGGGAAAAACACGCGGATCACCCTTTTTTATCAAAGTCCGGCAGGCATGTTTTATAATCCAGTCAGTATTGGGATTTTTATCCTTCAACCATCGTATTGCAGTTTTAATAACTAAATCGGGATGGTCTTTAGTAATATCATTTAAGTTATTTGCCACCGCTTTTCTGACATATAAAGATTCATCCCCTTTTAAATGCTCCAGTAATTTCAAAACCGGACGAGGATCCTTCTTGAAAGCTTCGATATGCGCCACCCATACCCCTCTGGGGCGGGATCCTTCAGCAGCCAAACGGCGGATATGCTCATTGGGGTCTTTGACCCAGTTATTGAGAACTTCCATCATTTTATCAGTGTGGGTAATCATAAACGGTCTAATGGCA
>JBDRQG010000106.1:0-2457 GCA_043826475.1 bacterium | reverse complement strand
AGTTTGGATGCAGACACTACTACGCCATTATTCCCCACCTGAAAACTTTGGGCGAAAAGCACTGATCCGATTAAGTATAAAACGATAGCGATTCTTTTCATAACTCTCCTACAATCGAAATGCGTCTTCCAGATGGTTTATTCGATTACCTTTCGAGTGAATAGTAATTCCAATAACATCAAACCGGCAATTTAACTCCAGCTCGGGATGTTGCGACAGATAGGCGTCAGCGATCAACCCCAGTTGCTCCATTTTGCGTTCGTCCACCCAGCTTTCCGGAGGTCCGTACACCTTTCGGCGCTGGGTTTTGACTTCCACAAAACACAACAGATCATCCTTTTTTGTAATGATATCAATTTCGCCGTAGACACCGGCATGAAAATTACGCTGGACAATCTGAAACCCCTTTTTATAGAGAAAATACGCAGCCAGATCTTCACCGTATTTTCCCAACAGGCGGGTATTTGTCATCTTTTCGAGATCAAATACATGCTCCGAAACACCGGCAAAGGACTGGCGATGGATTGGACAGGGTTTCAGTTTTTTTATCGCATCCCGGTGCTGCTGAGTACCGTATCCTTTATGTTTGGCGAATCCATAGCCCGGAAAAACCGTATCCATATCCCGCATGATCCGGTCACGATATACTTTTGCGATAATTGACGCTGCCGAGATTGAATAGCAAATCCGGTCACCACCGATAATTGCCGTCTGCGGATAGATTTTATCCGGTAAACCGCGTCCGTCAACCAGTATATGATCAACTTTCAGTTTCAATCTTCCGATGGCCTGACGCATGGCTTTGTGCGTGGCCTGCAAAATATTTATCCGGTCGATATCATCGCATTCAACGATCCCGATTCCAATTGCCATCGCTTGCTGTTGAATTAAATCATACAGTCTTTCCCGGTGCTTTTCAGTGATTTTTTTTGAATCTGCAACGCCCGGAATCAGATCTAGGGAAGGATCAAATACCACCGCTGCAGCTACAACCGGCCCCGCCAATGGTCCCCGGCCAGCTTCATCAATCCCGGCAACATTATGCTTGCCGGATTGCCATAAATTGCTTTCGTATTCAGTATGAGCAATAATCTGCATAGCGTTCAAATTTAAGCGGCTTTAATATGATTGGCAAACCGGGGAATGAAAACGGGGTATGGGCGTCTTTACAAAATCAAATTCAACCCGTATACTCCAGATCGATATTCAACTCTTTTTTTATTAGATCGAGTATGGCGGTGGTTTTACCGGTTTTTCGATCCTGTTCAAATTGGTTCTCCATACCTTTCAGCCAATCAATCAATAACGGAAGTCCGACAGGATTTTTCCGCGCTTCACGGGGACTCATATTGTTCAGCATCGGAATCTTTTCATCGAGTAGTTTCAAATAAATATCTTTTTCAACTTTTTGTCTTAATTCGGAATTCTCCAATTGCTGATTGGCATTGCTTGTTTCTTTCTGCCTTTTTCCAGCTTCTTTCAATAAATCAGTGCTGCTTTTCATTTTTATAATTCGTTTAAAAACAAGGGTGTCACCGAAAAGAGCGGTAAAATGACGAACAGCAAATTCCGCAAGTTCCAGCGAACGGATTTCGAGACGAAACAGAAATTGGTCAATAAATAAGTTCCCGATTACATCAATACCGGTTTGGTTGCCATCGATGTCGAGTTGAGCAGTGCTTATCATAATGCCATTGTCAATGTCGCCGGTCCTGATCTGCTCTAATTCTTCCTCAATACCGAGTGTAAACCAGTCAAACTGATAGCGGAGGATGTTCTTTTTTCTCACCGTATCCCGACGCATCTTTGTTTCGATAAAATTAAATTCATCAAGAGAGTCTATTTTTCCCAAAACTGCTTTGAGGTTCCCTACCTGAAACCGAACTTCACAAAGATGAAGCTCGCCATATTTCGTATAAAACTTTTTATTTTTCGCTTTCTCCCGAATCTCACGCTCAATCTGATAGAAAATATCCCAATGGTTTTTTGCAAAGTCGGCATAATCCTGGTTTCCCGGAAGATCATCATCTCCCAGCCAGACTTTTTTTATTCGATTAGTAATGTATCTCTTATCAGGCGGTTCGAAGCGGGTCAGCGAACCGGTGGCATGATAATTACCCTGCAAAAGATAACAACGTGCCAAAACAATATCCCATTTTACCATATTAAACGACGAGGAAACATCTTTTAAAAAACCTTCATTGTTCGTAAAAAGAGATTTAATAATGCAACCATCGCCTGGGAAGACTTTTTGAACTTCATAAAAATCAAGATGGGATTCGGACTCGGCGCGCATTTCCCTAAGCTCCGACTGGCTGAATTGGTCGGCATGGCGCTCAATTACCCAGTTTAGAAACCGATCGTTAAGCTCATCAAAATAGAAGTCGATAAACAGAATATCGAACAGGCGCATCAAGAGGGCCTGCCGGTCTTCCTCAGGTTCTTTTTTGAGCCGCT
>JBDRQG010000105.1:0-3990 GCA_043826475.1 bacterium | reverse complement strand
AGCCAAAGAAGGGGATAAATCTCCCATTATGAAATTCCTCGGTGAAGAATTAAAAGATAAGCTTTGTGAAGTATCGGGTACCGGATCAGGAGACGCCCTTTTTATTATTTCAGATAAGAAGCAAAAAACAGAATCAATATTGGGGCAGCTTAGGCTTCATTTAGGCAAAGAGCATGAATTGATTGATAAATCAAAATGGCGGTTTTTATGGGTGACTGAATTTCCGATGTTTGAATATGTCGAGGATTCGGATTCATTACAAGCAGCCCATAACATTGTCTCGCACCCGATGGAAGAGGATCTTCAATTGATAGAAGAAGGCTTCATCTCTGATTTGCCAAAAGCTGACTTAAACCATCCCTGGCGTAGGTCCAAAGCGATGCAGTATGATCTGGTTTTAAATGGCTGGGAAATGGCTTCCGGAGGACAGAGAATAAATCGTCGTGAACTTCAGGAAAAGATTCTGGAAATTCTTGGTATAAATAATGAGAGAGCCGATAAAATGTTTGGCTTTTTGTTGAGGGCGCTTGAATATGGCGCTCCGCCGCATGCCGGCGTTGCCATCGGTCTGGACAGGTTAGTAGCGTTGATGACTCAAACCGATTCGATAAGAGATGTTATTGCCTTTCCTAAAACAGCAAATGCTTTGTCCCTTATGGATGGTTCACCGTCTGAAATAGATGAAGTTCAATTGAATGAGTTGGGATTGATGATCAAGGAGGAACCAAAGGCGTAGTATGCGCCGGTTATGAGTGTTAATGATATTGAGCATGTAGCTCGCATTTTTACGGTTGAAGGGATTGATCAGCGTATTTTATACGGGCAGAATGATCTTTTCCTGCGGATAATCGAAACGAGCTTCGGGAGTAAAATAGTTGCCCGAGGGGAGAAGATCACCATTGAGGGAACGCCTGATCAGGTAGAAAGTGTTGTTAAGCTCCTTGAAGATCTGGTGGAGCGTATCAGACAGGGTGATTATATTTCCCAGCAGTATCTGAATTACGCCATTGCAATGGTCAAAGAGAATGGCTACGGGCCGGCAAATAATATCTCCACCAAAAGTATGCTGATCAGTTCTTTGAAAAAAGATATTAAACCCAAAACTGTCGGCCAGACAAAATATGTTGATGCGGTCGAAGATTTTGATGTCGTTTTTGCCATTGGTCCGGCAGGCACCGGGAAAACTTATCTGGCGGTGGCGATGGCTGTCGCCCATCTTAAAGCTGATAGAGTTCAGAGAATAGTCTTTACCCGACCGGCAGTTGAAGCCGGAGAGTCATTGGGCTTTTTACCCGGGGATATCAGGGCTAAAGTAGATCCTTATTTACGGCCGGTTTATGATGCTCTTTATGATATGCTTCCGCCCGATAAGATCCGCAAACTCTTGGAAATTGGCGTTATTGAAATTGCTCCCCTGGCTTTTATGCGCGGACGTACTTTAAACGATGCTTTCGTCGTTTTGGATGAAGCCCAGAACACCACCAACGCCCAGATGAAAATGTTCTTAACCCGGATAGGTGAAAACTCAAAAGCAGTTATTACTGGTGATATTACCCAGATAGATCTTGATGAAAAGCATACGCCCGGTTTAATCAGCGTGCAAAAGATACTTAAAAATGTGCCGGGGATTGAATTTATATATCTGAGTGACAAGGATGTCATTCGTCATCGTTTAGTGCAGAGTATAATCAGAGCCTACGAAGCACATGAGAAACGAACCTATAAAAAATAAGACGGAAACGGATTCGTCACATGTTTTCATTTATTCTAAAATTAAAGAGATATATTAAACGGCTTCTGAAAGTACAAAGCGAGAGCCGTCAGAGGCCGGTTTATACTGCAAGATCACGCCTGTTTAAAATCATAATGTTGATTGTTGCTGCCGGAATGATAGGTATTTTGTATCCGGGCGAGGACCTCTATGATCCTTTTGATGTTCCTCGAAAAGGGGAAATATCCCTTGATAATATTATAGCCCCCTTCACGATTACGGTTTTTAAAACCGAGCGTGAATTGGAAGATGAAAAAGAGCTTATAAAACTGACCATTCCGTTTGTTATCGATCAGGATACCGGAGCCGAGGGGATGGCTCTTAAAAATTTAAACAGTTTCCTCACTATGGTTGATACCCTGTCACGGGATTCAGGGTGGGTTGCAGATGAACAAAAATATGTCGATTTAATTACAAAAAAGTTCCCACTCTTAAGTCCTAATGCTGTCTCCCAGTCGCTAAGGCGAAAAGATATCTCCGAGGTTCGCCAGAGTCTTGTGGATATTTATAATAAAGATATATATAAAATCGGGGTTCTTCCTCAGTTGAATGCTATCCCGGACGCACGCAATAAAAATGTCCTGATTAGTAAAGGTGGCAATGAAAGTATTACCCATCGGGACGAACTCCTTGATGTAGTATTGGCAAATGCAAAGCTCCTGACAGCTCTAAATAAAAAGTATGATGTCGATTCGATTGATGTTGAATATTATTATCTGATTGGAAGATCATTTATCCAGCCGAATTTACGAGTCAATATGGCTGAATATAACTCCCGTCTTAAAGAAGAGATGGATAAGATCTCGATGGTAAAAGAGGTGGTTGATGAGGGGAATATTATCGTTAGATCCGGCGGGAAAGTGCATGAACGACAGGAGCGGATTCTTCAGGAAATGGTCAAAATGCAGCAGCGGGAGGCAGCCAAACAGGGCTGGTTCCTCAATACCCTGCCAGCTCTTGCCAGAATATTTTTAGTCCTGATCTCCCTGACAATGCTTTACCTCTTTTTATATTTTTTCAGAAAAGAGATCTATTATTCGAATGCAAAAATTATGGCCTTGTTATTGGCCATTGGTTTTCAAATGCTGTTTATTTACATTATTAATCAATGGGAACTGTCGTCTTATCTTTATCCGGTTGCTTTTCTGGCGGTTGTAGTAACGATCCTGTTTGATGCCGAAGTCGGTATTTTATCCATTGTAATTCTGGCTTTATTATTAGGAATTATGCATCGCTTTAATTTTACCTTAACGTTTATGACTTTCATCGTTGGCACGGTTGCCTCGCTGTCATCGCGTAAAGTCCGCCATCGAACTAAATTTTTTCAGATAATGCTCTATGTTTCTGTCTCTACCGCTCTCTTCATTCTGCTAATTGAAAATATAAGAGTTACTCCTCAGGCAGAAATATTTACCGAGATGGGTTTTGGACTGGTAAACGGTTTTATTGTAATATTGTTAACGATCGGTCTTCTGCCGTTTTTTGAATTTTTATTCGGCATTACAACTGATATCACTCTGTTAGAGTTGTCCGATTTGAATCATCCCCTTTTAAAGCGGTTGGCTCTTGAAGCACCGGGCACTTATCAGCACTCAATTATCGTAGGAAACATTTCAGAAGAAGCAGCCAAAGCTATTGGAGCAAATTCTCTTCTTACACGTGTAGGCGCATATTTTCATGATATTGGAAAGATGGAAATCCCTGAGTATTTTGTTGAAAACCAGATCAGTATAAAATCACGCCATGAATCACTGACACCATCGATGTCCTCAATTATCCTCTCTTCCCATGTAAAAAAAGGTAGGCTTCTAGGTGAAGCAGCTGATATTCCGGATGATGTTCTGAATTTTATTGAGGAACATCATGGAACGATGGTTCAGTCATATTTTTACGATAAAGCCCTTAAACAGGGTGCCTCCGAAGACAACATAGATAAATTTCGTTATCCCGGACCTCGGCCCCAGACCCGCGAAACCGGTATTGCCATGTTAGCTGATGCGGTCGAGGCGGCCAGCCGGACACTGGATAAACCGACTCCGGCTCGTCTTGATGCTCTGATTCAACGAATTATAAATGCCCGTTTCCAGTCGGGTGAACTCGATGAATGCCCCTTGACCTTACGGGATCTGGCTAAGATAAGAAAAGCCTTTGCCAAAGTTCTCGTAGCCTCATTTCACCACCGAGTAAAGTATCCACAGCAAAAAGAATCGATGGACGGA
>JBDRQG010000104.1:0-8989 GCA_043826475.1 bacterium | reverse complement strand
GGCTTTAGCCTGACAGAATCCTGCCAGAGCTGTCGGGGTTATGGTTGCTTCAGAGCCGCCGCACACCATTACATCAGCCGTTCCCCGTTGGATCAGGTACATGGAATTCGAAATGGCATGGGCCGATGAGGCGCAAGCCGAGACGGTCGCATAATTTGGGCCACGGAAACCATATCTGATCGAAACCATCCCGGCACACATATCGATAATCATCATTGGAATAAAAAAGGGTGAAACCCTTCCCGGTCCGGAATTTTCCAATAAGCTGTGCTGTTTTTCAAAAGTGGAAATCCCACCTATCCCTGATCCGATAACCACTCCGCAACGATCCAGATTGACCTTTTCCAGATCAAGACCGGAATCTTTTATCGCCTGTTCCGAAGCAACAATAGCGTATTGCTCGGAGATATCCATGCGGCGAAGTTCCTTTTTATCGATATAAATCGCCGGATCAAAGTTTAACACCTCTCCGGCTATCCGGGTAGGATATTCGGAAGCATCAAAGCGGGTGATGGTTTTTATGCCGGATTTACCTTCAAGCAGTGAATTCCATAATTCATCAACCGAACATCCCAGCGGGGAGACAACTCCCATGCCTGTTATAACAACTCTTTCACTCATTTATATTATACCGGAACTATTCCTTCTCTTACAGATAAAGCAAATTATTACGATTCCAAGAGCTAATAATCCGCATTTAAACCCTGTATCATTTAATGGCAAATCCAATATGCCACCAGGAAAGCAACCAGGTTGCTATTCCTTGGAGTGATCTTTAATATAATTAATGGCATCGCCGACTGCGACAATTTTCTCAGCATCCTGATCAGGAATTTCAATATTGAATTTTTCTTCCAGAGCCATCACCAATTCAACCGTATCAAGAGAATCAGCACCAAGATCATCAACAAATTTAGCACCTTCGGTTACCTGGCCCTCTTCTACCCCAAGCTGCTCGACAATAATTTCTTTGACATCATTTTCTATGGACATGTTCTACTCCTTAAAATATTATTATTTGTTATTTTCAACTAATAGACATGCCGCCGTCTACCGACAGCACTTGTCCGGTAATATAGGCTGCATCATCGGAAGCTAAAAACGCAACCGCCGATGCGACATCTTCGGGAAGGCCAACCCGTTTTAACAGGATATGCTCCAGGAACTGTTCTTTGGAGGCATCTGGCAGATTTTTTGTCATCTCGGTTTCAATAAATCCGGGCGCAACTGCATTTACCGTAACGCCGCGACTTCCTAATTCCTTAGCTGCTGTTTTTGTCAATCCAATCAAACCGGCTTTTGAGGCAGCATAATTTATCTGACCGGCATTGCCATTGATTCCCACTACGGAACTGATATTTATAATCCGTCCGGAACGCTGCTTCATCATTATCCTAGCCGCCGATTTTGTGACAAGAAAAGACCCTTTGAGATTTATGTCAAGTACCATATCCCAGTCTTTTTCATCCATGCGAATCATCAACGTATCCCGGGTAATACCGGCATTATTGACAACCACGTCAACCGATCCGAATTTATCCATGGTTTGTTTAAATAAATTTTCAACTTCAGCTGATACAGTCACATTGGCTTTAATGCCTATTGTGGGAGTTTTAAATTCCGCAGCGACTTCCTCAACTGTCTTCTGATCGATATCACTAATAACCACATTAGCACCCATGTCAGAAAAGCGTTTGGCAATTGCCAACCCGATCCCGCGAGCCGATCCGGTTACTATAACTGTTTTGCCTGTAAAATCCATCTTACCTCAGTTTATACAGTTAGTTGGAATATGTACTAATATCACTTAAAGTGTCAAGATTAACTATTTTGTCAGGTTTCATATCACGTTTGGCTAAACCAGAAAGAACCTTGCCGGGGCCAATTTCAATAACAGTAGTAACCCCTTGATCGACAAGGTATTTCATAGTCTGTGCCCATCTTACCGGAGATGTTACCTGATCGACCAGCAGGGATCGGATAGAACCAGCCACAGAAATCGGCTGCGCTGTGACATTGGCAATAACTGGATGAATGGGATCTTTATATTGCTGATTGGCAAGAAATTCCTCAAGTCCGGCTTTGGCCGGTTCCATCAAAGGAGAATGGAAAGCTCCACCAACTTCAAGCTTTATAGCTCTCTTGGCTTTGGCTTCAATAGCCAGTTCGATCGCTTTTTCTACGCCAATGATTTCTCCTGAGATTGCAATCTGAATATTGGAATTATAATTTGCAGGTATAACAATACCCACAGATGATGCCTGTTTGCAAATATCTTCTGTTTTGGCCGCATCCAATCCCATAATAGCTGCCATAGTTCCCGGACGAGCCACACAGGCTTCTTCCATAAGGGCCGCTCTTCTGACCACAGCTTTTATAGCCTGTTCAAAGGTCATCGCTCCAGTAACAGCCAGCGCTCCATATTCTCCTAAAGAATGCCCCGCCGCAAAATCAAAGGCAGGGAGCTTAGTTCCAATTATTTTTAAAACCGAAAGAGAATGGAGCAATATGGCCGGTTGGGTAAAACGGGTCTTTTTTAATTCTTCAGCAGGACCCTCAAAAGAAAGTTTGGCGATATCATAATTCATCTCATCGGCGGCTAATTTGTATAAATCGCGAACCTCTGCTGAATGTTCAAATAAATCTTTTCCCATCCCGACATACTGCGATGCCTGTCCCGGGAAAAATAATACAGTCTTACCCATATTTTCGCTACCACCTCACCAAGGCGGCGCCCCAGATTAATCCACCGCCAAAAGCAACCATCAAAACATAGTCGCCTGGTTTTAATCTTCCTTCTCGATTGGCTTCGTCTAAAGCCAGGGGAACCGATGCGGCTGAAGTGTTGCCGTATTTTTCGATGTTCATAAACACTTTTTCTTTATCAACTTTCAATCTCTTTCTCAGAGCATCGATAATCCTGATATTTGCCTGATGCGGAACCACCAGAGTAAGATCATCAGCCGTCAATCCAGCCTCTTCCAGAACTCTGATACTGGCATTACACATCTCTTTTACTGCCACTTTAAAAACATCAGAGCCGGCCATAAATAATTTGTCTTTACCGGTATTAACATTTTCAGTTGTATATGGATTTTTGGTTCCGCCAACCTCCTGCCAAAGCAGCTTGGCATAACGGCCATCGGATTTCAAAAAGGTTGATATAACTCCACTGCCATTAGTATCCGGACCGACAACAACCGCCCCGGCCGCATCACCGAAAAGAACGCAGGTTCCTCTGTCGCTATAATTAGCAATGGAAGATAATTTTTCAGAACCAACTACGAGAGCTTTTTTATACTGACCGGTTTTAATTAAAGAACTGGCCAATGATAAACCGCCGATAAAACCGGTACAGGCAGCTACAATATCAAAGGCAACCGCATTTATTAAACCAATTCTCTCCTGAACTATCACTGCTTCCGAGGGGCATCTGTAATCAGGTGTTACAGTTCCAATAATAAGCAAATCAATTTCTTCAGGAGAAGTACCGGAATTTTCCAGGGCTCTCTTGCAGGCTTCAGCAGCCATATCAGCCCCGGTCATATCAGCGTCAGCAATACGCCTCTCTTTGATACCGGTCCGAGAGACGATCCATTCATCAGTTGTATCTACTATTTTTTCAAAATCCGCGTTAGTCATTACTCGAGGTGGTGTAAACGACCCCGTTCCCAGTATTCTTGCCTTTACTTTCTGATCCATTATCTTTTCCAAAATGATTGTTTAGCAGTTCATCATGTATTCTGGTTCTTATTCCCTTTGAAACCATTTCATAAGCCACCAAAACAGCGTTGCTGATGGCTCTGGCATTCGATGAACCGTGACAGATAATTACGTTTCCGTTTACTCCTAATAGAGGGGCTCCACCTGATTCGGCATAATCAAAAGTTTTCCTCATTCTCTTGAGGAATGGCAATAACAGCATTGCTCCTATCCGAGAAAAAATGTTAGTCTGGATCTGCCGCTGCATCGAACTGACCAGCATGGGCTTTATAGACTCGGCAAACTTCAGCAAAATATTGCCGGTAAATCCATCGGCTACGGCCACATCCACACTCCCGCTTAAAATATCCCGCCCTTCAATATTCCCAACAAAGTTAATATTGGAATCCTGTAGTAGCTTGCGGGCGTTAAAAATTAATTCATTCCCCTTGCTGCGTTCTTCACCTATAGATATCAACCCAACCCTGGGAGCTTCCAGATTAAATATCACACTGGAATAAACTGCACCCATCACGGCAAATTGCGAAAGATGCTGCGGTTTGCAGTCAACATTAGCTCCTACATCCAGCACCACGATCGGCCTTCCGGTTGAAGTTGGGAACAGGCTGGTTATAGCCGGACGGCTGACTCCTTTTATTCGTCCCAGAGTCAAGAGAGAAGTGGCCATAACAGCACCTGTATTTCCAGGGGAAACAAAGGCTCCCGCTTCACCTGATCTGATTTTTTTCAATCCCACTGCAATAGAACTGTCGCGAAGCTTGATCCCTTCGGTTGCCGATATGCCCATAGGGACTTCGGTCTCAGCATGAACAACCGAAATATTTTTCAGGTCAACTGATTTTTTATCGAGGATTGGCCGGATTATATCTTCCTGGCCGACCAGAATAAGATGCATGGCATCACCCAAACGAAGCGAAGCATCCAAACCCCCTTCGATAATTCCTTCCGGTCCGTTATCCGCTCCCATTACATCAAGAATGACCGTATTTTTTTCAGCGGTATCTGTCACAAACGTTATACCCGAAATCTTTAAGCAGGGTTAAAAAATTAAGCTTCCTTAGATGCAATAATCTGGCGTCCATCATAGTAGCCACAGGTAGTGCATATGTGATGCGGTAACCGGGGACTGTGACAATGGGAACATTCGATCACATTGGGAGCTTCAATCTTCCAATTAGTACGACGCTTACGGCCTCTTGTCCGGGAATGGCGTCTTTTGGGAAGTGGCATGACTTTTTCCTTCTATTTCAATTATCTTCCTGCTGGAGATCCTTAAGACCTCGCCAGCGCTCATCAAAAACTTCTGCTTTGCATTGGCAGTCCTGATGATTACGATTGTTTCCGCAATGTGGGCACAAGCCAGCACAATTTTCGGAACAGAGAGGCATCATCGGCGCCGCCAAAATAATTGCCTGGCGGATAGTCTCTTTAATATCCGCCTTGATTTCATCGCCATAACAGTAGACATAATCTTCATCATCCTCAGCTTCTTCTTTAAGCTGGTCGTGATATGCCTCGGAACAGATGATAAAATCTGTTTTAAATTTCATATCACTTTCAAACTTATCAAGGCATCGCACACATTCGAGCTCAGCTTTTGCCCATACGACGCCATGGCAGAAGTACTCCTCATCGGACTTCTGAATAATTAGGTCAACTTTGACCTGACTGACACCCTTAATAACATCATAATCAATGATGAAAGAACCAGGTTCAGTTTTTAAACATACTTTGACGGGAAATGTTTCATAATCCCGTAGATACAATACCATAGCCTGAAATTTTATCAAAAAAAGTCCAAAAAGTCAAGGATTATAAAGAGTTTCTAACTTTTTGCCATACAGGACATTACCGACCCACAAAGGATATGTCAATTAAAAAGACCGGTAAAATACCGGCCTTTTCTATTACAAAAATCAGCAATTCTTAATAAAAATCTTACTTTTGAGCTTCTTTATAGACCTTAATTCGGTTTTTAGCCCTTTCCAGTGCTTCTCTTACTGAAGGCAGATCGATATCTGTCTCCCCTGATCCGGAAGAAACCAGACGTTTCTTCTCTCTTTCATAAGCTTGCTGCGCCCGGTCGATATCAATCTCATCTGCCCGCTCAACTGCATCGGCAAGAATAACGGCCTTATTGTTGGAAACTTCAAGAAAACCGCCCGATACTGCCATGAGAACCACTTTATCGTTTTCATCCCGAAATTCAATTCTACCCGACTTTAACGCGGTTATCAAGGGAGCATGATTTGATAAAACACCTAAATAACCCTCAGTTCCCGGAACTACCAGGGACTTTATTTCAGCTTCAAAAAAGACCTTTTCCGGTGTTACTATGGATAACAGAAACATAAAGTCTCACTTATTTCTTCGAGTTTTCGTACCGTTCCAGGACTTCATCAATACCACCGGCCATATAGAACATCTGTTCCGAGATATGATCAAGTTCACCACTAATAATCATTTTGAAGCCCTTGATGGTATCTTCAATTTTCACATAGCGGCCTTCGGTTCCAGTGAAAGCTTCCGCCACAAAGAATGGCTGAGACAGGAAACGTTGGATCTTGCGAGCCCGCTGTACAGTCTCTTTATCTTCTTCAGAAAGTTCATCAATACCCAGAATGGCAATAATGTCCTGAAGGTCTTTATACCTTTGTAAAATAATCTGAATGGTACGAGCTGTATCATAATGTTCCTGACCAACAATCTTGGGATCGAGAATACGTGAAGTCGAATCGAGCGGGTCTACCGCCGGATATAAGCCTAACTCGGCAATTTGACGTGACAACACGGTAGTAGCATCAAGATGCGAGAAGGTCGTAGCCGGAGCCGGGTCAGTCAAATCGTCAGCCGGTACATAAATGGCTTGCACCGAAGTAATCGAACCAGTTTTGGTCGAGGTAATACGTTCCTGCAAACCACCCATTTCAGTACCCAGAGTCGGCTGATAACCTACAGCTGAAGGCATACGTCCCAAAAGTGCGGAGACTTCGGAACCGGCCTGTACAAAACGGAAAATATTATCAATGAACAACAATACATCTTGTCCCTGTTCATCACGGAAATATTCCGCCATTGTCAAAGCTGACAGAGCGACCCGAAGACGCGCACCGGGAGGTTCGTTCATCTGGCCGAAGACCATAGCTGTACGATTGATAACTCCTGACTCAGTCATTTCCAGCCAGAGATCGTTTCCTTCACGGGTACGCTCACCAACACCGCTGAAAACGGAATAACCGCCATGTTCAGTTGCAATATTATGAATCAGTTCCTGAATAATAACGGTTTTGCCAACCCCGGCGCCGCCGAACATACCTACCTTACCTCCTTTGAGGTAGGGTTCAAGCAGATCAATGACTTTAATACCGGTTTCGAACATTTCCGCTCTGATAGCCTGTTCATCAAAGGCAGGAGCTGCACGGTGAATCGGCAGGCGCGGCGTTTCTGCTTTAACGGCCCCTTTGCCATCGATTGTCTCGCCCAGAAGGTTAAAAACACGACCCAGCGATTTTTCACCCACAGGGACTGTGATTGTCGTACCGGTATCTACTGCTTCCATCCCGCGTACCAGACCATCAGTTGAAGCCAGAGCAATGCAGCGAACGATATTGTCGCCGATATGCATAGCAACTTCGACTGTCAGGTTAATGCCCTTGTCTTTATCAACAATCTTTAGAGCATTGAGGATGTTCGGCAGAGCATCGGCTTTGAATTCGCAATCCACAGTCGGTCCAATTACCTGTACAATTTTTCCAATATTTTCAGCCATTAAGTCAACTCCGAATATATTAACATTCTTTTTATCTATTTATTCCAGCTATCCCTTAAGTGCTTCCGCACCAGAGACAACTTCCAGCAATTCCTTGGTAATTTGCGCCTGTCGGGCTTTATTGTAATCAAGCGTTAAAGCTTCTATCATATCACCGGCATTTGTGGTCGCCGCATTCATGGCAATCATTCGGCTTCCATGCTCACTGGCAAACGACTCCGCCAGAGCAGTGACCATCTTAGTAGTCGCATAACCGGGCATTAACGCCGCATATATCTCTTCAGCATTAGGTTCAAAAATGTAATCAGTAAATTTGCGTGCCTCTTCCTCGTTAACTTCTGGACGCGGAATTGGGAGATACTTTTCCAGTGATGGTTTGAATTTTACCATAGAAATAAAACGAGTGTACAAAATTGAAATTTCATCGGTTTCTCCGGTTATGAAACGATCGGTTAAAAACCGGACAACATCTTTGGCTTTGTCATAATCGAGCGAGCCCCCCCAATCCCGGTAAACACCGGCAATGGGATAAGTTCTCCGTTTGAAAAAATCATTACCTTTTTTCCCTACCAGAAGAATCTCCATCTCGACATCTTTGTTTTCTATCAGCCATTTGGTAGCCATTCTGATAATATTGGAATTGAAGCCTCCGCAAAAACCCCTATCGGACGAAACGACACAAAGAGTTTTCTTTTTGATCGGGCGTTCTTCAAAATAAGGATGAATAATTTCGCCGGACGAACCTGCCGCCAGATTACCAAGCATCTCTTCCATCTTGGCAGCATAGGGACGAGCCTCTTCAACCCGCTGCTGAGCGCGCCGAAGTTTTGCTGCTGCCACCATTTCCATAGCGTTGGTAATACGCTTGGTGGAGATTACCGATTTAATTCGTTTTTTTACATCACGCAGTGTCGGCATTAGCTATCCTGATTTATCTTTCACTTTATGCAGTCGATTAACATCAAACTGCTTTTATACTGCTTTAAACTGTCCCATAAACTCTTTAACCGCGGCCTCTAACTTAGCCTGAGTGGCATCGGAAATCTTCTTTTCTTCATTGAGCTTATGTTCAATATCCGGATATTTTTTATCACAGAAATCAAGAAATTCCGTCTCAAATTTTAGAATAGCATGCTCAGGAACTTTATCCAGATAACCATTGGAACCACACCAGATAAACATAACCTGACGGGCGATTTGCATTGGAACATACTGGCCCTGTTTGAGCAGTTCTACCATCTTTCTGCCACGGTTAAGCTGCTTCAAAGTTGCTTCATCCAGATCGGAACCGAACTGGGTAAAGGCCTCTAATTCACGGACTTGAGCCAGATCGAGTTTTAATTTACCGGCAACCTGTTTCATCATTTTGGTCTGAGCATTACCACCTACACGAGAGACTGAAATACCAACGTTAATAGCAGGACGAACACCTGCAAAGAACAATTCCCCTTCAAGGAAGATCTGACCATCAGTAATCGAAATCACGTTAGTTGGAAT
>JBDRQG010000103.1:0-4855 GCA_043826475.1 bacterium | reverse complement strand
ATTTGTAAATTAGCTGCATTTTAATTTTTTAAGTTGAATTCTTTATTTCTACGCCCAGTTTTTACATGGAGTAATATTCACCAAAAAACCTATAAAAATAGAGTAATTTAACCCTTTAGGCTGATGTTTTACTATACTTATCTAAGTCTAACTCTTTTGTTAGCAAAAAGTTAGTGCCTCTGTTTTTTGTGGAAAAGAGACTCTTTTAATAAAAGTCTTTATATTCTATCTTATTGCAGGTCAACTATTTAATTAGTTATCCACAGTTAATGGCATTTTTCCACAATTTAAAAAAAAGTGTTAATTACTTCGTCTCTTTATCATCGGCTAATGTGAATTTCAATGAGTCTTTTTTTTCTATTTTTTCATCTTTTTGCGGAGGTAAAAAGCTGAGATCAGGAGTCTTGTTTTTCATATTACAGGCACCACAAAAAACCGCTCCCTGTTCGATAACCAGTGATTTTGTTTTAAGGTCGCCGTCCATTTCGCAGTTTGTCTGAAGTTCCACTTTTTCAGAATTGAGGATATTGCCGCGCATCTTGCCGGCGATAATTGCCGAATTGGAATCAACCTCTGCATCAACGATGCCTGTCGGGCCGATTGTTACGCATTCCGAACAGATCACTTTACCGTTTACCGTTCCATCGATTCTCAAATCACCTTTTACATCAACGGTGCCGGTGATTATTGTGTCTTTACCAATTATAGTACTCATAAGTCCTTCCGACTCGCTAAGATTGTTTTTTTTCATAATTATATTCCAACGGATTTATAGGGTTATCATTTATTCTTATCTCATAATGAAGATGAGGTGCGGTTGATTTGCCCGTATTACCCGATAGAGCAATTCGGCTTCCGGCTGAAACCTGCTCGCCTGTCTCCACTAACAAAGAATCATTATGGCCATAAATAGTTGAAATGCTGTCGTTGTGTTTGATGATGACCATGTTTCCATAAGTAGGATCAAAAAAGGCAAATTCAACTACCCCGGCAGCCGTAGCCAGGACGGGAGTCCCCACCGCACAGGCCAGGTCTATTCCCGGATGAAAATGATCGACATTAATAATTTCAAAATCCTGGGTGATAAATCCCTGCAATGGAAGACCGGCCGGGATTGAGGGATCGATTGAAGATGACCGCGGCAATATTGCTTGTGGTGTTTCATCAAGCGAGGCAAACAAGGTTGAATCATCCGGAATTTCAGGAAACACAAAATCGATTCCGGCCATTTTGGTCAGGCGCTCGACAACCTCACGGGTCTGCATAAGATTTTCTTCCAACAACTGCACTTTGTAATAATATTTTTTCAGTCTTTCGTTCTCGCCTTTTAACTTATCAGTCATTGCGGCTCTGGCCAATACCGAAGAATAAAATGAAAAGAATACGATAATGCCGAACAATAAAACAACAAAACCGATAACAACTGCTTTCAGGATCCATTGCCGCATTCTGAATTCGCGCCGCGATCCGGTACCTTCGGGGAGAAGCATCAATGTGACATATTTTCCTTTATTCATTTTTTATCAGCCGATTTTCTGAAACAGATCCAGCAGGCGGTTAAGATCTGATTCACCATAGTATTCAATTTCAAGCCGTCCCTTTTTAGGACCATGCTTAATTTTAACCGAGGTACCCAGAATTTGTTTCAGGTTCGACTCCACCTCCAGAATAGCCGGCAGTTTTACTCTTTGCATTTTTCTGCGCCTGGGGCTTTTTGATGTCTCCTGCTCCAATGAGCGCACGGACAGAGATTCATTATGGATACGATTGACCATTAACAGCATTTGTTCTTCAGTCTCAAAAGCCAACAGGGTCCGGGCATGCCCTTCACTCAGCTCTCCGGAGCGGACCATTTTAATAATACTGTCCGGCAGACCGAGCAGGCGCATCGTATTGGTAACAGCGGTGCGGCTTTTACCTACTCGTTCGGCGAGTTCATTTTGAGAAAGATTACACCTGTCAATAAGCGAGCGGTAGGCTTCGGCTGTTTCAATCGGATTGAGGTCTTCACGCTGGATATTTTCCACCAGGGCCAGTTCCAGCATTTTATCTTCATCGACATTATCCATGATCACCACAGCCACTTCATCCAGCCCAGCCAGCCGAGCAGCGCGGAATCTTCGCTCACCGGCGATAATGGTAAATCCAGACCCATTATTCATTACAACCAGCGGCTGCATCATGCCGTTTTGCTTCAGTGATTCAGCCAGTTCCCTGAGGCTCTCGGCGCCGAATTCACGCCGTGGCTGCATTGGGTTTGGCTCGATACGATCCAGCGAGACCATTCTATATTTTTTATCAATAGTGGCAGTGGCGGAATGGCTCGGTATCAAAGCGTCCAGTCCTTTGCCCAGTACTACTTTTTTCATTGTCCCAGCACCTCTCTGGTTAGGGCCATATAATTTTCTGCTCCGGTCGAGAGAATATCATACAATATTATTGGTTTACCGAACGATGGCGCCTCGGAGAGGCGGACATTACGGGCGATAACCGTTTCATAGACCTTGCTGCTGAAATGTTCGCACACCTGGGAGCGAACTTCGCGGGAAAGATTGAGGCGGCTGTCATACATGGTTAATAACACCCCCTCTATTTCAAGATCGGGATTAAGATGCTGCTTAACCAATTCTATTGTTTTCATTAATTGTCCCAATCCCTCCAGGGCATAGTATTCGCATTGGATCGGAATGATAATCGAGTTGGCGGCGGTTAATGTATTAATCGTTAATAATCCCAGCGATGGCGGACAGTCGATAATGATATAATCGTAATCATGGGTCACTTTTTCCAGAGCGGTCTTTAATTTGATTTCGCGCGACATCATCGACACCAGCTCCACTTCGGCACCGACAAGTGATATCGAGGATGGCATCAAATGGAGATAGGCCATATTAGTTTCTAAGATTGCATCATGGAAAGTATTATTACCAATCAGAACATCATAAATGGAAACTTCAATTATGTTTTTATCAAAACCCAGGCCACTGGTAGAATTTGCCTGCGGGTCCATGTCAACCAGACAGGTTTTATGTTCAGCCGCAGCCAGACATGAGGCTAAGTTAACGGCAGTTGTGGTTTTACCCACGCCACCCTTTTGATTTGCGATAGCTATTATTTTAGCCAATCAACGCTCCTTGTTGCACAAACACACATATGAATGTGATTAATTTATAGGCTTATTTTACTGTTAGAGTATGATATAATCAACTAAAATGTTAGAGAGTTTTATATTCTCTTCTAATAATTGTGTATCTTTTTGGGGGATTGTTGGTTGTGGAAAAAGTATATTCATCAATTTTGTAATTTTTATCGTCAAATTCCAGGTCCGAATCTGAATAATAAATAAATGTCCCTTTAGTATTTAAAAGCGATAATGCCTGAGAGAGAATAGGTTTGGTGAGCTTAACCAGTCGGAGGGTTATAAGATCAAATGAATTCTGTTCTCCCTTAAAATCCTCAAATGATGCAGGGAGGATATTCACACTTTTTTTGAGAGTGAGAAGCATTCTTCTGAGAGCACCAGCTTTTTTTTGAGTTCTTTCTATCAATGTAGCACTAACAAGATTCTGAGTAAGAATAATAGGGATAGAGGGAAACCCTCCCCCTGAGCCAATATCAAGATATCGGACATCATTTTCTATCTCAATTATAGTTAGAGGTAATAAGGATTCAGCCGCCAATTCTATAAGATTTTGAGGCGATCCATCACTATTAATAAATCCGCCTGTGGCGGTTTCACGTGAAACAAGATTGATTTTTTCGTTTTCTTTGAGAAGGAGGTTGAAATAGACAGGGAGCAGGTTCTTTTTGTCGAATTGGGCTATTATTTCGTCAGGGTTATAGGATATTTCTGTCATTGGGGTCTCTGAGTACGATTGTGACGACTAAGAAAAATTGATAAAATAGATATATCTCCTGGGGTGACCCCCTCAATGCGGCTGGCTTGTCCCAAAGATTGAGGTTTAAAGCGGAGAAATTTCAGTTTGGCCTCGGTTTTAAGCCCTGTTATAGTAGAATAATCAAATTCGATAGGGATTTTATCAGATTCCATCTTTTTAAATTTATCAATTCCTCGCTGTTGTTTTTCAATATAACCGGAATATGTTATAATAGTGGCTGCTCGTTCATAGGTTTCCCTGTCAAACCCGTTTGAGTCTTCTTTTTTAATAATATCAAACGCTTCATTAATAGAGATACTGGGTTGTTTAATAAGATTTTCAAAACTGATTGACTCTGCTCGTTTGAATCTTTCGGCAAAAACACCTAAGTTAGATATTTTGATTCTCTGTTTTTTGAGATAAATGATCAAATCATCTGTTTTTCTTTGAAGCTCAAGAAAACTATTATATTCATTCTTATCAATCAAGTTATACTTGTTAGCATATCCGCTCAATCGATCGCGGGCATTGTCTTCACGAAGAGCCAGGCGATATTCAGCCCGAGAGGTGAACATTCGATATGGTTCGGTGGTTGATCTGGTTGTCAGGTCATCAATCATTACTCCAAGATAAGATTCGGATCGGTCAGGTATAAAAGGAGGTTCGTTTTCGATATATAGAACAGCATTTATACCTGCAACAAGTCCTTGTCCGGCAGCTTCTTCATAGCCTGAAGTACCGTTAATCTGTCCGGCAAAAAAGAGGCCATTTACCCGTTTTGTTTCCAATGATGGTTTTATCTGATAAGCCGGGCAGTAATCATATTCAATAGCGTAGCCAGGTCTGGTGATTACGACTTCTTCTAATCCCACAACAGTTTGGATAGCTTTGCGTTGAACATCTTCCGGTAAGGCTGTGGAAAAGCCGTTAGGGTAGATTTCATCGGTTCCATTACCTTCCGGCTCAAGAAATATCTG
>JBDRQG010000102.1:0-9191 GCA_043826475.1 bacterium | reverse complement strand
TCTGTGATGGAACAGAAGCACACTATTATCTTGATATGATGTATATCCTTGATCCAAGTGCTGGTGGTATTGTTCAAAATGAAGGATACTGGCAGCAAGCTGATGTTATGTGGGCTAGGTTAGGATGTGTTAATGAAGTTGAAGGACCAATTCTAAATTATCAACCTCTTGAAGTAGGCTGGCCGACATGGACCAAACATGGCCGCGAATTGGCTCTAAATTTAAGAGTAGAAAACAATGGTAACTCTCATTTAGTTTTCGATATGAAAGAATTTGAAACCACCAAGTCTGATGATACTTCGATCAACTGGCTGCAGTTTGATCCACCAAATTCAGCCGATCTTCCGGCTGGTTTAAGCAATACCCGTGATTACACTGTAAAAATTAACTATAATGGTATAATTAATTTTCCGGGTACTGTTGTTAGACTGCATGGTGGTATTGCATTTACCAGTAATGCCGCCACAAGTCCTGATACGTTCCACATTGATGTAGTCGTAGCTGATACTGTTTACCCGCCAGAAGTAGATACAATATCAACATCTTGTATTAGTTTGGTGATATCAAATAATTCCAGTATTGGCAACGGAGGTGCAGGACTTGTTAATATGGACTATGTCAATAATGGTGATTGTGATCCAAATGCAAAAGTTTATTTAAATAGTGGTTCGTCGGTTCTCGGGTGGATCAGAGGTCCTGACACTACCATGAACTGGTCAGTCTTTGGCAATGATTATCGTGATACGACTGGTTTTGTCCAGATGACCAATACTGATAAATACATGGAGGGCAACTATGAGGCCTATACGGCTAAAGTTCTTAACAATGACTCCTCAATGATCATTGAAAAGACATGGTTTGCTCCTCAGGGAACAGATCCCAACGAATGTAACTTTATTATTCAGCGTATTAGATTGTATGATAACGGTGACAAAAACGGATCTAACGCTCAGA
The DNA here is from genome assembly GCA_043826475.1 of bacterium. Lineage (GTDB taxonomy): Bacteria > Zixibacteria > MSB-5A5 > GN15 > FEB-12 > DAOWMZ01. The sequence continues at coordinate 8,237 of JBDRQG010000102.1, read as the reverse complement.
GCAATCTGATCTTCGGTGAAGTCATCGACTGGGATATTCCCTCAGATACTGGATCCAGAAATGGCTCCGGATTTGATGACGATAAGATGACTATCTGGCAGTATGGATCGTACTATGCTGATACTAGTCAAACAACAGTGTACCCTTGTGCTCCTCTTCGTAATACCTCCCGCTATGGTGGTATGAACTTCCTGACCATGTATAAGTGGAATGGTGTCTCCAATACATCTGTAACAGACAGTTACGGAGGTCCTATCCATAATGCATTCACAATTGATAATGCTACCTATGTTTATAGGAATGATAATGGATTTAATGCCTCCCAGCTTTGCTCTCTGATGGTAGAGAACATATATTTCTCGATCTACAGTTCCTCAGTTCCGGAATCAACTTACACCGATCTTTATACAACCATGACCTTTGTAGATAATTTGACTTTAAATGCCGGTGAAACACTGAATGTCTGGGTGGCGTTGTTTACTACTCCCATTGGTAGTAATGTAGGTGATATCAATACAATCGTCAACGAGAGCCGAGACAGATTTTGTGAAGATTTCTTTCCGGGGAATATGGAAAATCCTCCTTATTTTTGTACTTGTTGTGAAAGACGGGGTGATTATAATCATAATGGTATTATAGATACGAGCGATCCATTATTTCTTTTATCATACTTATTTGAAGATTATGGTCCGCCAGCATGTTGGGATGAAGGCAATGTCAATGGTGATAATGATAATCTTATTGATTTATCTGATTATGCTTACCTAATGAATATTATTAATAACGGTTATATGCCATTTGATTGTCGTTATTTGCATCCTATTGACACTCAAACAGGGGTATCAATTTCTCTCCTTAGTGTCGATGGTTCTATCCCATTTACTGATACATTACTTGCATTAAGTTCAATTAAATTTCATATTAATATTGAAAATAATGCTTCTGATACAATGGACGCAATCTCAAATGGATTTCGTATTTATTCTCCAACGGGAGCACATTGGAACACAACCACGGGTGTATATAAAGATGACTTTGGCTCCCACTACGAAATGTATATGAAAAGCAGAAGTATAACAGGTTCAGGCGCAGACACAATATGGTTTGGAGGAACTAATTTTAATAATAGTGGGCTCCCAATCGGTTTTGATGATACGGCTTTTGTAATCAATATTGGTCCTATTAGTGATTCTTATGGTGGTCATATAATATGTTTAGACACAGCGTGGTATCCTACCGTACATGCTTGGCTCTGGTCATCGGCAGATGCCTCCCATCGTATTATACCATCATGGGATGGACCACATTGTTATTATATAAAATCTTCAAAATGTTGTAACCATGATGGGATTCGCGGAGACGTAACTGGGGATGGGAGCATACTGGTCAATGATCTTGTCTTCCTTGTTAATTATATGTTCAAAGGTGGAGCACAACCCAGTTGTATTGCAGAAGGTGATGCTAATGGCGATGGGGACATATATGTTAATGACTTAACTCTTTTAGTAAATTATCTTTTCAAAGGGGGGCTACCGCCTGTGGCTTGTCCGGAGTAGCTCTTATAATAATGTAACTTTAACCCGCTTTGAGTAGTCTCAGAGCGGGTTTTTTTTCGTATCCTTGTTAAATTGTATCAGATGTGGACATCTGCCAGCCACAAAAAGGCGGGTCAGAAAGCGGAACCGCCCTTGTATATTCCAGCAGACGAGGGCGTCTGCCAGGCACTTTTCAAACAATAATTCATATAATTAAATATTTATTGACACATCAGGTGAAAAGATAGACCTTTTACTTCATTGACCGAAGGGATAAAAGAATATATGTTCCGGTCTATGTAAAATTGAAAAGGAATTCGGATTTGCCAGGTATAAATCAGCGTAAGCGGCAGCTTTATGAGGAATCATCACTCTTTTTAGGCCGAGCCTGTGTTAAAATGGGTTTTAAACCAAATATAATTACTTTTGTTTCATTGGGTTGCTCCATTGTTTCAGGTATCTTTTTCTGGCACGGGCAATGGTTATGGGGGGTGGCATGGATGCTTATTACGGCCATTACCGATATGCTCGATGGGTCAACCGCAAGAGCTGGGAATATGGGGACAGTATTTGGGGGGATTCTGGATCATGTCTTTGACCGCTATGGCGAGTTTTTTATTTTAGCTGGTATTACCCTTTCCGGACGGGTTCACCCCGGTTGGGGATTGTTTGCCCTTTTTGGGATGCTGATCGCATCTTATACTAGAGCGGCAGCCGAATCGATGGGGAAAATCGAAAACTGCGCAGTCGGGATAATGGGGCGGCTGGAAAAGTTTATATTGATTATTATTGGGTCGATTCTGGAATTTTATATCCCGATTGGCAACTGGCCGAGAGGTGGATGGCTGGAGATGGCTTTAGTAATTGTCGGCGTGACATCCTTTATTACTGCTATCCAGCGTCTGATTTACACCAAAAAAGTACTCGGCAACAAAACAAAAGTGTAGCCTTGCTACTCTTACTGGCATTGCCACAATTACAGATCAAGCTCGTTTATTAATAATGATTTACCTGTTTACTTGAAAAATAATACCAGTTATCATATAATCCATTTTAATAAGATGATTTTAGAATAAGAAAGGCGCTACTTTTGATTACAGCAATTGGCAATCCGGTTTATGATTATATAAAGACCCACAAAGTAAATCCCGATGGACGCGTTCTTTCCGGCTGTTCCACCAACGCCGTTCTCGCTCTCTCAAAAATGGGAGAGGAGACTCGTCTGGTGGGGGCGGTCGGTGATGATTATAAAAAGCAGTTTATCGCTGATTTGGCCAGGCATGGTATCGAATATAAAATAACCCCCTCCAAAGAGACGGGTGGGTTTTCATTGATATACTATGATAACTTTGGCAATCGAACATTGGATTTGTTGGGAAGAGCTGATAATATAGAAGATATTGATCTTGATTGGTATAAGGACGCCAAGGCGGTTTTGATCGGACCAATATTAGGCGAAGTCTCATTTGATAATATAAAAAAGATTCGCAAGACATTCGATGGACTCTTTTTCTGTGATCCGCAGGGATTGATACGAGGGGCGGATGAAAATGGTCGCATATACCACAAAAAAGTCGACGGCATAGAAGAGACACTTGGTGTGTTTGATGTGGTGAAGCCGAATGAACTCGAAGGGAAGATTCTGACCGGGATAGATTGCCGTGAGAATCCGTACGAAGCGGCCAAGATGATTCATTCATGGGGACCAAAAATTGTGATAGTGACTTTGGCGGAATTGGGTTCGGTTATTTATGACGGCAAAGTGATGATAGATATTCCTCCTTACAGCATAGATCTGCTTGATTCGACCGGAGCCGGTGATACCTATATGGCCGGGTTTACTTTTGAATATCTCAAGACTGGGGGAGATCTCAAGAAAGCAGGCTGTTATGCCTCTTGTACTTCATCGGTGATGATAGAAAACACCGGGCCGGATTTTTTCATGTCTGAAGCGATGCTCCGCGAACGACAGGTGAAGTTATTGGCGATGAAAAATTATAAAGTCAGGGTTGGTTGTAACGGGAATTAAGGTATAAGAAACCGAACAAAATTAATATCATAATTTACACTATGTGGCAATAATAATACCTGCTAAAGTTTTACTTTTGTGTTTTTCAAATTAAGTAAATGTTTTCCATGTTGTTCTCATTGTATTGGCTTTGCTTTCGATAGTTTTTGCTTTAACAAAAAACAGGTCTATTGTGGAAAGAGACTAACGGAAAAGGGGCTATTGCGGGTATGTTAACCGGAATAGTAGATACTATAATATGGAGAAACGTACTTTTTTTGAAGGCTGCTGTATATGAATTGGTGCCGGCCTTTATTTTAGCCTTTTTAGCGGTTGTTATGGTGAACTTGTTCACTAATTCAAGCAATAAAAATAGCTGATTTAGCCGTAATTTTTGTATGATTTTAGTACGGAACAGAGTTAGTTTATGAATGTATTATTGTTGAATCCCGAATTGCAGAATATTATATAGGAACCTATGGAAGATCAATTTATCGGCAGTTATAAAATTCTCAGGCAGGTAGGGGCCGGAGGAATGGCTAAAGTATACCTGGCGGTTCATAAAGATATTCCCAGCTTACAGGTTATTTTAAAAGTTCTCAGCGATCCCCGCCTTGGAGAAAGGTTCCGGCATGAAGCCGACAAGCTGGCTTTTCTGGATGGGCATCCCAATATCTGTAAAATCAGGCATTTTTTCACTCAGGGAGACGATACCATTATTGTTATGGAGTATATCGAGGGAGTAACCCTTGATGAACATCTCAAGCCGGGGGCGCAATTACCGGTAAAAGAAGCGGTAAAAATTGCTATCGATATTCTGGATATTCTGAGTTTTGCTCATAAAAAAGGAATCTCGCACCGGGATATAAAACCAAGCAATGTTATGCTGGAAAAGAGCGGCAAGGTTAAAATAATTGATTTTGGCATTGCCAAAGGGGAAAGTGATCCCAACCTTACCGCCGCCGGGACAGCCTGTGGAACTCCTGCTTATATGGCTCCCGAACAGTTTACCCCAACCGAAAAGACAAATTATTATCTCGTTGATATTTATGCTTTGGGGACAACCCTGTATCGTTTTTTAACCGGAGAGAATCCATTTAAAGGGATCAATGAATTTGCTATTCGCGACGCCAAACTCTTTAATGAACCTCCATCACCTCGAAAATTAAATAATCAGATTTCAAAACAACTTGAAAAGATTATTTTGAAATCATTAGCCCGGGATCCCAAAGAGAGATTTACTTCGGCTGATGAAATGATTGAGGCACTCAAGCAGATTATTGAAATAACCCCCAAACATTCTATGCAGAGCGATAAGACGATGGATCTGGCTACCGGGGAAAGCCGGGAATCTTCTCGGAAGAATAAAAAGCCATTGTTTATGGGATTAGCTGTAGTAGTGGTGGTGATTCTGGCTATATCTGGGTGGAAGTTTTTATCGGGTCCTTCAACCGGCACTTCTGAAAATGGTAACAATACTACGGCAACGAACATTGAACCTGAAAAATTATTGCCTGGTATAATTGATATAAATGTTGATCCCGCGGCTGATTCGATATATTTCAATGACAGTTTAATAGCAATTAATTCAGGATACATTTCCGTTGAATATCAACCTGGCCGCTATCCGGTCAGGATTGTAAAAGGGAAGGGAGTTAATTCTCCGATTGTTGATTCTGTAGAAATTCCCGCCGATGCTATCATTACGAGTAATTATACTTTTGAAATACCGGTTGAAAAACCGGTTGAAAATGTAATACCGAAACCGGTAGTTTCCTATGGAGCGATTATTGCCGCCTCTCGTCCCCGGGGGGCATCGGTTTATATAAATGATGTCCATCAGGAATACCAGACCGTGTTCACTTTTCCGGTTAAAACCGGGACATATTTGGTGGAATTGAAATTAGAAGATAAAGTTTATTCGGAAACAGTCACTGTCAGGAAAAATGATACCTTAACAGTTTTTCATGATTTTGATAATTAACTCTTTCCGTATTGATATGAAGAACGTATATTTTATAAATATCAAAGAATATTGAATGTTGAATAAGGAGAAAAATATGAAACAGGGAAAACGTTTGATTACAACGTTATGCGTTGGACTTTTTCTGATTGCTTCGCTTAGTATCGGTGCAGTTGGTATTAAGGCTCAGGAATCGGATAATGTAGCGTCCAAACTTGCCGAGGCGCTCGATTTGTACAGTGTGGGGAAGATCAGCGATGGCTTGAAAATCGCTCAAGATCTGATTGGCCGGAATGATCTGACCTCAACCGACAGCATAGCCATATATGAAATAATGAGCCTTCTGACTTATTCCAAGGGGGTAGATTATATCAATACGGCGGTTGATTATCTTAAGAAGATCTCCAATATAGGCCCGTGTTTGATTCGTTTGCCGCGGGAATTGTGGCCGGCTGAATTGAGCGATCAATGGTACAAGCTGCAGCAGATTTCCGGACAACTGGTATGTGATAAGGATAAAGCAGGTGATTTTAAGACTATTGCCATTATGGAATTCGATAATTTTTCAATCGGCAAATATCAGGAAGAATTAGGACCGATCGGAAAAGCACTGGCCGATTTCTTTGAACATGATTTTGGGAAAATCAGTGATTTTAAAGTAGTTGAGCGCAATAAAATAAATTTTGTCATGAAAGAACTTGAGCTTCAAAAATCCGGCAGTGTCGATCAGGCAACAGCGGTTAAAGTCGGTAAATTGCTTGGGGCTCACTATATGGTTTTTGGAAGCGTGACTCAGCTTGACGGTAAATCATGCCGTATGGTTGTCAGGGTTGTAGATGTCGAGACATCGGAAATAATCGAATCGGTTGATAAAGAGGGAAAACCGGAATTTACCAAGATGGAAAAAGAACTGGTTGAAGAACTCTCCGGTAAGCTTAATGTAGTTCTTGGCGATGATGTCAAAAAGCTTATCGATGAAGGTGGAACGGAATCGGGTAATGCTATGAGCCTTTACGCCAAAGGGCTGGAATATATGGATCGCTACGATTATAAAAAGGCTTATGATTTCTTCAAACAGGCTTATGAACTCGACAATACCTTTGTAGAAGCCAAAAGAAAAATGGATATTTATCGGCCGTTGGCCACTTGATCGAAATATGATATAATTAATGCATGGAGGCGCCGATGAAATTGAAAATTTTAGTTATAGTTTTAATAGCAGCAATGATCGCGGGCTGTTCGCAGAGTTATCTTTCCCAGGGAAGGAAACATCTCGCCAATGAGCAGTACGACAATGCGATTGATGCTTTTTATAAGCAGATAGCCGCCAACTCATCAGATTATAAAGCCTGGCAGGAGTTGGGTGTTGCTTTTTATAAAAAAGGAAATCTGGTGAAAGCTGAGGATGCTTTAAAGCAGGCCAATGGCATTACTCCCGACAGCAGGACAAATTTATTTTTGGGTCTGATTTATGAAAAGCAGGATCAATGGGATAAGGCATTGGAGGCCTTTGGGACATCATTGAGCCTCAACCCGGATAAAAAGACTGCTGCCAGTACCAGAACACATATCGATTTGCTTCTGGCCAAGCGGCTTGAAGCGGAGGTTGCCCAGTCAATTGCCAATGAAGAGGCGATAAACATTGATACTATTCCCAATAACACAATTGCCGTTTCCAATTTTGACGCATCGCTTCTATCTCCTGATCTGGCACCGTTAGCCCGAGGGCTTTCTGAAATAGTATCAGTTGACCTATCCAAAGTAGTAGCCCTGACCGTGATTGAGCGGCAGAAAATTGATGTAATAATGGATGAGCTCAAAAGGGGAACATCGGGATATGTCGATCCGGCTTCGGCCCCTCGGGTAGGAAAACTTCTGGGTACAAATAAAATTGTAACCGGAACGGTTATGGGGCTGGGTGAAGAGGGTTTCAGGATCAATGGAGTAGTTGTCAAAACTGCTGATGGATCCACCCAGAATCCGGAAGCCAAAGAAGGGGAACTTAAGAATTTATTCAAAGTGCAAAAGGATTTTGTATTTGCCCTGATTGACAGTCTTGGGATTACTTTGAGCCAGACGGAACGGGATGCTATCGAAAAAGTCCCGACCGAATCATATCTTGCCTTTTTAGCTTACTGCCGTGGGCTTGATTATGAAGAGCGGGGAATGTATAAATCATCTCAGCAGGAATTTAATAAAGCTCTGGAGTTGGATGCCAATTTTGAGCAAGCCGGTTCTGAACTTCGCAGCGTAGCAGGAATGGAAAACGCCCCTTCCCTTGAAGTCTCTCAAATGAATCTGGAAAATATTGCTGTTAATAGCGGAGCTGATATTCCAGCGGCTACGAATGGACTGGATAATCGCTTGACTAATGTGATAATCAATGCCGGTGCTTATCCGGGTGGTGTTGTGAGTAGTGTAACCAATGAACCACCGGTAGTGGGTCCGACGAATGCGACTGGAACCGTTATCATACGAGGTGATCTCGATGGACAATAAAAAATATTTGAATACAATTCTCCTGATATTCATGCTGGTTCTTATAAGTATTCCAGCTTATGGCCAGATACGCTATGGCATGCCGGGTTTTGGCGATGTTGATATAACTTACACCTCCTGGAAAATGACGATGGGAGATGAAGAAGCCACTCTGCATCAGTTAGTATTTCCTGTGACAGGTTTTGTTCCATTACAGGATAATCTGGAGATGCACCTGTTTTTAGCAAATGCA
>JBDRQG010000101.1:0-2270 GCA_043826475.1 bacterium | reverse complement strand
TTGCTGAAAATTTGACTTTTGATCATTACCGTAGCTGGACGGTAAAAATGGGATGGTAAAATTGAAGAAGATATTAATTTATATTGCTTTAGTAGCAGTCTTTAGCAATATGATAAGGGCTGATATAATAGATGAAATCATAGAAAAAAATACAGGCGATGGTGTTCCGAAGTGTGCAGGGCAATATGCGGAGGGATTAAAGGGTTGTACATATCTTATTGACAAAGGATGCGGGGTAGTCAAAAAATACGACAAAAATCGTGAATATATTATGGATTTTCCGGGTGTTATTCAAAAGCCCGAGGGGATTGCAATAGATGGACAAAACAGGATATATGTATCGGATAACTCGAATAATAGGACTTCGGATAGTTCGTATAGCAGAATATATGTTTTTACGGAGGATGGCGTAAATTTTAATGTAATTGATGGGTATGTTGAATCTACCGCGCAGTATAGGTTTAACAATCCAAAAACATTACGTGTCGTTGGAGATAAGATAACGATAGGGGACCAAAACAATAAAAGGATTTCAGTTATTAATGACTTGGGTAACGTTATAGGGACTGCTCCAATAGATATTACAACTCCTGTTGCTTTTTTTAAATACAGGGGTCAAAAATATGATTTTAATAGTGTGCCTATGGTTTCAGCCAAATATAATCCCTGTATTGTATTCGATGAATACAATGATTTTGGAATTATCAGACTGTACATTGATATTGACCAGAGCGGAAGTTGGAAAGAATATCAAAGCCAAGGATATTTCCCGCTCAGTTTAGCAGATGGAACACACAATATATCTTTTTACACGAAAAATTATTTAGGTAGCGTGAGTGCGGTCGAAAGTTTTAGTGTTACATTTGATAATACAATAGCCCCTGCCGTAATTACAACTTTAACGGCAGATACGGGCTATTCTATCACATTGAACTGGATTGCAACAGGGTCTGATGGAAATTCAGGAACAGCTAGTGGGTATATATTGAAATATTCATCGTTTTCGATTACAGATGAAGCGTTGTTTAATTCGGCGGATACTTATGCTCAGAACTGGACTCCGCTTTCGGCAGGGAGCAAAGAAACAAAGGAGCTTGATGGTCTGGAAGAAGGCATGATATGGTATTTTGCGATTAAGGCGTATGATGCGGGGGACAATGAATCTAATATTTCAAATTCAACTTCGGCCATAGTTATAGAAAATTACCGCTTTGTTTCTGTGAGCGGCTCTGATTCAAATGACGGTTTAACGGAGGATGCGGCATTCGCGACGATACAGAAAGCTATGGACAGCGCGGTTCCGGGCACGAAGATTATTATAACTGAAGGGACTTATTCTAATCAGACGGTCATTATATCTACAAGCGGAACGGTAGAGAAGCCAATAATAATACAGGGCAGAGGAGAGGCAATACTAGATGGAGCCGATACGCAGGAAAACGCATTTTTTGGTGAGGTAATAAGCAATATTGAGATTTCGAACCTAACGATTCAACATTACACTCTTACCGGGATTACACTGATGGCACCCGACACGCTCGGGGGGATTGTAAATTATAACATTACAATTTCAAGTTGTAATTTTATTGTTTCCAGGGCCTTTGCAATAAGATTGTATGGGGGCTTGAATGTAACGATTTTTGGAAATAGATTTGACTTAACATCGAACAGCGCACAAACTGCGATTACATGTGGCAATTTTTTAGATGAAATATATATAGAAAATAATACTTTCATAGGTGGAGGTGCTCCCTCGAATCTTACGCAAGGATTTTCTTTTTGGGATATGAGAGAAGGGACTGTATATATAAGGGACAACAGAATCGTCAATGTAACCAGCGGAATGTATCTATACAGCCGTTCGGCTAAGTGTTTTATAGAAAACAACGTTTTGCAAATATCAGAACATTCCGTGTATGAGAGCTATGGATTGCATATAGCGTTAGGAGATCAAGCGGAGCTAACGGTCAAGAACAATAATATTATTTTTAGTAGTGAATCAAGAACGACAACGAAAAGGACAAAGGGTATTCATTTAAGGGTCGAGGGTGTTAAAACTCTTATAGAGGATAATACGATTGCTAATTTTGATAATGGGATATTGTGTGATTATTTAATGAACGAAGTGACAATAATAAATAATTCAGTAGTAAACTCAAAATTGGGCGGCATTGTAGTTAGTGCTGATGAAAACACTTTAGTGTCAAATAACATAGTGAGTAATTACGATGTTTCTTCAGGGACAGGCATATTTCTATCTCAGGGACTTG